>DATMPR010000354.1:0-28804 GCA_035567575.1 Bacteroidia bacterium | reverse complement strand
TAAGAAATTAGCTTAGGCATACCTTATTTACGGTATATTAAAACGCCAATGAAAACGTACCTTTATGGTATGAAAACCCTCGATAAATTAAAGATCGGTGAAAGCGGAGTTATTAAAGAACTTACAAGGAAAGGCTTGTCTTTAAAATTAATTGAAATGGGCTGTCTTCCCGGTGAAAAGCTAACTCTTACAAAAATTGCACCTCTTGGTGATCCAATTGCCATCGAAATTTCAGGGTACGAATTAAGTTTGCGAAAAGATGAAGCCTCCAGCGTGTTGTTAGAGGACTAAAATGGAACCCGGTACTTCCGAAATAAGATCTAAAACAATTTCCGTTGCTCTTTTAGGAAATCCTAATTCAGGGAAAACAACGTTATTTAATTCATTAACAGGATTAAATCAAAAAACGGGGAATTATCCCGGTGTAACGGTCGACAAACACGTTGGCACCACCAAAACAACAAATGGAATTAAATTAAGTATTACCGATCTGCCCGGCACTTATAGTTTATATCCAAAGTCGTTAGATGAAGAAGTTGCCTGCAAAGTTTTATTGGGAAATGATATTGATGTTGCAGTTGTTGTTACTGACTCCTCAAATTTAAAACGACATTTATTATTAGCCACACAGGTCATTGATCTGAAAATTCCTGCGATCGTTGTGTTGAACATGATAGATGAAGCGGATGCTCTGGGATTGAAAATTGATAAAGAAGAATTAAGCCGGTTGTTAGGTGTAAAAATTGTAGCTGTTAATTCTCGCTCTGGCGAAGGATTTGAAGAATTAAAATCAATTATCACAGAGGCAACTATTTCCGAAAACACATTTTACGATGTAAGCAAGCCTAATGAATTAAATACAGAAGGTTTCAAAAATATAATCGAAAAGCAATTTGAAAGAAACACAGAGTACAACAAAAAACTAAATGCGTTTGAAGAAAAAGATACAGTTTACCGATTCAATGTTATTAATTATATTTTTGTAAAAACCGTCACCCTTCCATTAACTGCCACCAGGAGTTTTTCCGAAAAAGCGGATAAAATAATTACGCATCCAATTTTTGGATACGGTATTTTGTTATTAGTGCTGTTTGTTGTGTTTCAGTTTATTTTTTTCATTGCCGAATTTCCAATGGAATGGATAGAAAATGCGTTTGCATTTTTCATGGAAAAAGTTTCCGGCATATTGCCTGCCGGACAATTAAGTGATCTGTTAGTGAACGGCGTTTTGGCAGGATTAAGCGGCATAGTGGTTTTCATTCCGCAAATAGCATTGTTGTTTTTATTTATTGGTTTGCTGGAAGATTCCGGCTATATGGCACGCGTAAGTTTTATTATGGATAAAATTTTCAGACGTTTTGGTTTAAATGGAAAATCAGTTATTCCAATTGTTAGCGGTGTGGCTTGTGCGGTACCTTCTATTTTAGGAGCAAGAACCATTAGTAATTATAAGGAACGTTTAATAACAATTTTAGTTATTCCTTTAATGAGCTGCTCCGCGCGCTTGCCCGTTTATACTTTACTTATTTCGTTAATGGTGCCAGATGAAATAGTGTTTGGTATTTTTAATTTGAAAGGATTGATTTTATTGGGGATGTATTTGCTGGGATTTGTCGCAACATTAGCCACTGCGTTTGTTTTAAAACTTATTGTAAAAACGAAAGAAAAAAGTTATTTCATAATGGAACTGCCTGTTTACCGAATGCCGCAATGGAAAAGCATTGGTGTAATTGTGGTGGGAAAAGTAAAAGTGTTTTTGTGGGAGGCAGGAAAAATTATTTTAGCCATCTCAATCATACTTTGGTTTTTAAGTTCGCATTGTCCGGATAGTGAGTTTAAAAGAATTGATCTGGAATATAAGGAAGCGATGAATACTTTACCTAACGATAGTATGAAAAATGTTTTTGAGAAGCAAATGCAATCAGCTAAACTGGAAGCATCATACGCCGGTTGGTTAGGAAAAAAAATTGAACCCGCCATAAAACCATTAGGGTTCGATTGGAAAATTGGCATTGCATTAATTACTTCATTTGCAGCACGCGAGGTTTTTGTTGGTACTATGGCGACAATTTACAGCGCAAATGATTCAGAGAATGTAACATCAGTGCGGGAAAAATTAATTTTAGAAAAAGAGCCGGATGGAAAACCGAAATACAGTGCTGCTGTGTGTTTATCCTTATTGGTATTTTATGCGTTCGCCATGCAGTGCATGAGCACCATGGCAGTTGTATTACGTGAAACTAAAAGCTGGAAGTGGACCCTGATACAATTTTTCTATATGACCGGATTAGCTTATTTGTCTTCTTATCTTGTTTACAATTTATTTTAATCTTTCTCTTTAAAATTAATATGCTTACCGCGCGTACCTCTTAAGCGTTGCCATTTACTCTCTCTGTCAGGTAACGCTACAAAATTCTCAATTTTAAATTGTTTGTATTCTATTTTTGGTGTTTCATGTGATAAGGTCCGGAGTGTATCAAAAATACTTGGTAAAAAAGAAAGAGACCTTACCCTTCTTCTGCAAAAACGATAAATTAATTTAGTCTGATAAGGGTCGCTTGCCAAAGCAACATTGGTAAATCCATTTGATTTAGCGATTTTATAACTATACCAAACGTTTTCTGTAGTATGCTCGGCTTTATCTTCAACAAAAATATTTTGCTCAGGAACCCCTAACGCAATTGCATATTGCTTCATTATTTTTGATTCTGCGTATGGAGAATAAACGGCTCCTCCGCTCATAATGATGTTTTTTGTTATCCCTCTTTTATATAAATGTACAGCCCAAATAACCCTCATTAACATTACGCGGTCCCACTCTGGTTCAATAAAAGGTACTCCCGGAACTATAACAGCATCATACTGAGCATGTTTTTTTATAGAACGCCTATATAATTTGTTTGCAGAAGGCGTAAAAAGAGAACAATACGAAAAAAGCATCGGTATTGCGAGGGCAAAGGCTATTAGTTTTTTGTGCATAAAGGATTTGCGATAAAGATAACGAGATTATGATAAAAAATTGTATTTTAGTCACAACAATAAACCACTACATGAAGAAATTATTTATTGCCTTGCTGTGCACGTTTAGCTATAGCCTGTTTTCGCAGGATACAGTTAAGGTTGCATCAATGCTCACTCCCGACCAACAAGCCGAATTGGATTATAATAGCGGACTGGAAAAGTTAAAAAATAACGATTACACATCTGCTATTGATTTTTTTACCAAAAGCATAGTCAACAAACCAACTTTTGATAAGGCATTAACCAACCGCGCAGTTGCTTTAACGCAAGCTAAACGTTATGTTGAAGCGTGCTCGGACATTAATACCGTTATTAAATTAACACCGAAAAATGCGGATGCGTATTTTACTAAAAGTTTAATTTTCTTTAATGAAGGAAAAAAAGATTCGCAATTAGTTGCATTGGATAAATGCATTGGTTTAAATCCAAATCACGCCGAAGCCAGTTATTACAAAGGTTTGTTAATGTACGAGAACGGTGAATATAAACTAGCTGTTGAAAGTTATAATAAAGCAATTCTGGCTAAAGCTGATTACGCTTATGCGTATAACGACAGAGCAAGCGCTAAACGAGCGATGGACGATCTATCAGGAGCGATTGCTGATTATGAAAAAGCAATTAGTCTTGATGCAAATCAGGCGTTTGTGTACAATAATCTTGGTTCTGCTTACCGCGAAAATAAAAATTTACCTAAAGCCATTGAGTCATTTGGTAAAGCACTACAAATAAATCCGAAATACTTTATAGCGCAAAATAACAGGGGCGCTGCCGCTCTTGAAAACGGCAATGCAAAAAATGCCCAAACCGATTTTGAAGAAGTATTGAAAAAAGATCCGAATAATTCTTCAGCGTATAACGGTTTAGCCTCTGTCGCCATAAAAAACAAAGAATATCAAAAAGCAAAAGACATGTCGACAAAAGCCATTCAGTTAAATGCAAAAAACGGACCAGCTTATTACAACCGTGGTATTGCCAAACAAATGTTAAGGGAAGAGGAAGGATGTTGTCAGGACTGGAAAAAAGCTGTAGAGCTTGGAGTTTCAGCAGCTAAATCATTTATTAATACAGATTGCAGCGAATAGATATATGAAAAAATTATTTTACATACTACTAACGGTTTTTACCTTACCGCTTTTCAATTTTGCCCAGCAAAATGTGGAATTTGAAAAAAAGAATTTTCCTGACAGAAAAGATGAACTGAAAGAAGCCATAAAAGAATTGCGTGAAGGCGATGCTATCTGGGATCTTCAGCAGCCGAACGTTTATCCTGTAGCAATTCCGCATTATTTAGCTGCGCAAAAATTTAATCCTAACAATGCACAGCTTAATTACAGGATCGGAGTGGCCTACTTGCAAACGCACGAAAAAGGGAAAGCGTATGATTATATAACCAAGGCCTATAATCTAAATCCTGCTGTTGATGAAAAAATAAGATTTTATACAGGATGGGTGTATCACTTGCGTTCAGAATGGGATAAAGCCATAACAGAATATCAAGGCTATGCTGCCACCTTAGGCGGAAAACAAAAAGAGGAGTTGGCAAAAGCTAATAAACGGATTGAAGAATGCAGAACAGGAATTGAATTAGCAAAAAATCCGATCCGCGTTTTTATTGATAATGTTGGACCAGAAATTAATTCGTCATACAGCGATTATTCGCCGGTAATTACGGCCGATGAAAGTTTAATGATGTTTACATCGCGCCGTCCGGGAGGAGTAAGTTCCGGTTTAAGTGAAGAAGATAATTTACCTTACGAAGATATTTGGGTATCAACTAAAAATGGTAAAAAATGGACTAACGCCAGGAATATTGGCACGCCCGTTAATTTGGAATTACATAACGCCGCTATTTGTTTATCGCCCGATGGACAAAAATTAATTACCTATGATGGAGCTAAACAAGGCGGAGATCTATTTATATCGGAATTAATGGGATTAACATGGACCAAACCTGAACCGCTTGGCAAAGCTATTAATACAGAAGGTCACGAATCATCTGCTTCTTTCTCGTACGACGGAAAGGATCTGTATTTTGTAAGTACAGATCGTAAAGACGGTTTAGGCGGACACGATATTTATGTTTCTCATATTAGTGAAAAAGGAAAATTTGAAAAGGCAGTAAACCTTGGTCCGCCAATTAATACGCCTTACGATGAAGATGGAGTTTACATGATGCCGGACGGAAAAACAATGTATTATTCTTCGAAAGGCCCCGGCTCTATTGGCGGTTATGATATTTTTAAAACTACTTTGGAAAATGGAAAATGGACACAACCTATAAACATGGGTATTCCAATTAACACGCCTGATGATGACGTGTTCTTTGTTTTAGCAGCTAACGGTCGGCATGCCTTCTACGCCAGCGCCAGCATGAAAGGTTATGGCGGACAAGACATTTACCGCTTAACAATTTTAGGTCCTGAAAAGCAACCGTTGTTAAATACCGAAGATCAGTTATTAGCAATGGCTGCTAATCCTATTTCAAATTTAAAAACAGAAGCAGCTGTTGCAGCTACCGGGCCAAAGATGGCTTTATTAAAAGGAGTTATTACAGATGAAAAAACAAAAGAAATTTTGGAAGCATCGATTGATCTGTTTGATAACGAGAAAAATGTATTATTAGCTACATTTAAATCAAACAGTTCAACAGGCCGTTACCTTGTTACTTTACCTGCAGGACGGAATTATGGTATTGCGGTAAGAAAGGATGGATATTTATTTCATTCTGAAAATTTCATCATTGATATCAACGCGGATTACATAGAGTACACAAAAGATGTTGCATTAAAGAAAGTGGAAGTGGGAAGCGTAATTGTTTTACGTAATATTTTCTTCGACTTTGATAAAGCAACTATCCGTCCGGAGTCGGCAAGTGAGTTAGACCGTTTAATTAAATTACTGACTGAGAATCCTACAATTAAAATTGAGTTAGGTTCGCACACGGATAGTAAGGGTTCGGATGAATACAATATGAAATTATCTGATAACCGTTCTAAATCGGTGGTTGATTATTTAATTGCAAAAGGCATTCCTGCAGATCGTTTAACCGCGAAGGGTTATGGCGAAACAAAACCAATTGATACAAATGATACAGATGAGGGCCGTCAGAATAACCGCCGTACCGAATTTAAGATCTTAAGCAAATAATTTAATAAAAATTCATCGCAAGACTCAAGCTGGCATAATAGCGGCTTGAGTCTTTTTTTTGTTCGGGATCATTTCCGGTTTTGTATTCCATGCTAAATAATAATTCCGGAGCCACATTAAGGTTAGGGAACAGATGATCAACACCACATCCAAACACAAGACCGAATGAGCTATACTTGTCGTTATTCATTTTCAAAAAAGTTTTGTCTGCTTTTTGATAACTGAATTTTGGTCCAACAATTAAATAAGATTGTTTTCCTGTAAGATAATAACTCATGTTTCGTGCTAATTTTATCACGGGGTCTGAATTCCAGCAGCCTAAACGGATTATTAATTGAGGTTTAAATTCTACACCAAGTGATGTAGAGTAAATTGTTTTTTCGTTTTTAGAAAATAAATTTTTGTAATTGTTAATTCCGAAAACAGCATTAACTTCGGGCCGGTAAGCAAAACAAGAATTTAGGTTCACCCAAAAAAAGAAACCCTGCTTCCATCCGTAAGAAAAGGTTGACACTGTTTTTGGTTTATAATATGTAAAGTCGCTGTTTATGTTCTTTGCAGGAACAATATTATTGTAAGTGAATCCCGAGAAGGTACCGGATGAAAAACCAAAATCAATTTTATGTGCAGAATAATCTACCGGCGTTTGCGCACAACCAATTTTAATTAATAACACGGGAAACGTTTTTGTGAACAGCCTCATTAATTGGGTAACGCATAAAAAAATAAAAGTTACATGCTAAAAAACAAAAGCCACATCTAAATTGATGTAGCTTTCCTGATCGACTAAACAAAATTGATTTATTTCTTCAACGCATCGCGTATTTCCATTAATAATTTTTCTTGGGCTGAAGGTTCAGGCAAAACAACCGCTTCCTTCTTTTTGGCTGAGTTAATTCCTTTAATGATCATAAACAAAACAAAAGCTACAAGAATGAATGAGATGATCTGCGAAATGAAGTTGCCATATTTAATTGCAGTGCCCGGAATAACTAATTGCGCTAAGTCTGCAATCTGCGCAGCTTTTAATGCAGGCGTTAAAACGGCGGGGGTAATAATATCATCAACTAAGGATTTTACAATACCATTAAATGAAGCGCCAATTACAACACCCACGGCAAGATCAACAACGCTGCCGCGAAGTGCAAACTCTTTAAATTCTTTTCTGAATCCCATACAAATAATTTTTAATTTGAATCAAGAACCTTTAACAACTCGTCAAGTTTTGGAGTTAATATAATTTCGGTTCTGCGATTTTTTTTGCGTGCATCAGCAGTTTTGCCTGTGTCCAATGGAAAAAATTCTCCACGGCCGGCTGAGGTAATTCTCTTACCATCAATACTTGTTCCTGCCAAAATAATTTTTGTAACTGAAGTAGCGCGCATCACGCTTAGATCCCAGTTATCTTTTATTTCACCTGAGCCTTTCATCGGCACATCATCCGTATGTCCTTCAACCATCACATTTATATCCGGGTTTTGTTCTAATACTTTTGCTAAATTTTTTAAAGCTTCAATACCTTTTGGTTCAACTGCTGTTTTACCGCTTGCAAATAAAAGACTCTCGTCCATACTCACATAAACTTTTCCGTTTTTTTGCGTGATGGTTAAGCCTTTGTTTTCAAAACTGAATAAAGCATCACTTAATTTCTTTTTCAGATCGGCAGCAGCCTGATCTTTTTTCTTTAGAATATCTTCTAACTCATTAACACGCGCTTCACGTTTTTTTAATTCGGCCGACAAAGCATCCAGATCTTGTTGTTGTTTGTTTAAACGGAGTTCAAGTCCTTTTAACTCATCTTGTTTTTTTAATAATTGATCTTGCGTTAACTGCAGATCGCTGCTCAATTTTGCATTGTCTTTTTCATTACCCGCAATTAATTTATCAAGGCGGTTCATTAACTGTTCATTTAAAGCATTTAATTTGTCATATTTGGCAGTTAAATTTCTGTAGCTCGCTCCTGTTATTGCACTGTCACGTTGTAATCCGCTTAAGGATTTAGCATCTTTTTCCGATTGTACTTTTAATTCAGCAAGCTTCGCTTCATTTTCGGCGCACGATTTTTTTAATGCTGTTAATTCTTTATCGCAGGCATCAGCCTTAGCTTTAGTTTCATCCATTATTCTTTGCGGTACGCATGAGGCAATTAATAAGGTTATAACGGAAACAATAATTATCTTTTTCATCACAATTTCTTTTATTCAAAATTACCTTAACAAAGGGCTGAGTATATGTCTCATTTCTATACTTTTTAACAATGAGATAGTGGTAATTTTTAACACCTTTTAGGTAACAAAAGCCAATTTTGGACGTATAATTGTTAAAAGCTGTTTGGAATTATGGAAGCGCTCAATAAAAACTGGTTAACAGAGGGTCTTTTAGACTTCGAATACAAGAAGTATGTTTTGTTGGCGTATTTGCAAAACGTGAAACAACATTTTAACAAGGCCGAGCTTTATCCGCCATTATCTGATTTGATCTGGCATTATAAAAACCTGTTATCGATAAAAGATTCTTATGAGCAATTAAGTTCAGGATTTAAAAAGGAATTGGAAGGGATCGATGCGAATGATTTTAAATTGATCTATACCAACCGCGAACAGGAAGAATGGATAAAAGAAATAAATGAAATTATTCATTACGCCACGCCGCTATTACAAGAAAATATTTATCAGGGCAAAGAAATTTATGATCTGATCGAAAAACAGTTAAGTCTTAATACGGTTGGGATAATGCCGGTAAATCATTCGGAAGGATATTTTTTATTCCATTACACAAAAAGCAAAAAAGTGCCGGCTTATTATTATTCAGTTTCTAAGATCCAAACTACCGAAGGTATCGGCCGCGCAATTTACACCAGTTATATTGGGACATATACTGTTGGAATAAATAAAACATACGAATCAATAAAAAGCCAATTAATAAAAACCAATAGCCAATTACCGGTTCCTGCCGTTTATTCATTCCAAACCGAATTATTGTTACCGTTCAAGGAAACCCTAATGCCTGTGGCCAAGCGTTTTTTCCTAAGAAAAGCCAATTTATAGCACTATTTTTTTCTTACTTTTATGCAAAATAGCGGAGTATGAAAAAAATCTCGTCGTTAGAGGAATATCACTCAGAATACAAAAGATCAGTTGAAGCCCCGGAAGAATTTTGGGCCGGTATTGCAGAAAATTTTTCCTGGAAAAGAAAGTGGGACAGTGTTTTGAAATGGGATTTTAAAAATTATGATGTAAAATGGTTTTTAAACGGGAAATTAAATATTACTGAAAATTGTATCGACAGACATTTAGCCGACAACGGAGATCAGCCTGCCATAATCTGGGAACCCAATGATCCTAAAGAAGAATCTAAAACTTTAACGTATAAACAACTTCATGAAGAAGTTTGCCGTTTCGCAAATGTTTTAAAAAACAACGGCTATAAAAAAGGGGACCGCGTTTGCATTTATATGCCGATGGTGCCGGAGTTAGCAATTGCCGTTTTAGCTTGCGCAAGAATTGGGGCAATTCACTCAGTTGTGTTTGGAGGTTTCTCTTTTAATTCTTTAGCAGATAGAATTCATGATGCCGATTGTCATTTGGTAATTACTGCCGATGGTGCTTTTCGCGGTGCAAAAGATATTCCGCTTAAATCAGTTGTGGATGAAGCTTTGCTTACTTGCCCATCGGTAAAAAAAGTAATTGTACTAAAAAGAACAAACTACGAAATGAAAATGCAAAACAACCGCGATGTTTGGTGGCACGATGAAATTAAAAAAGTAAATGCAGATTGTGCCGCCGAAACAATGGACGCAGAAGACATGTTATTTATTTTGTACACTTCCGGTTCGACCGGAAAGCCAAAAGGCGTTGTTCATACTTGCGGTGGTTATATGGTGTATGTCGGCTATACATTTGAAAATGTTTTTCAATACAATAAAGGCGATATTTATTGGTGTACAGCTGATGTAGGCTGGATCACAGGTCACTCGTACCTTGTGTACGGACCGTTATTAGCCGGTGCAACAACGGTCATGTTCGAAGGAGTTCCAACCTGGCCGGATGCGGGACGTTTTTGGGAAGTGATAGATAAACATAAAGTAAATATTTTTTATACAGCACCAACTGCGATTCGTTCGCTGCAAGCTGCAGGTTTAGATTTTGTGAAGCCGCACAAACTAACAAGTCTAAAAGTTTTGGGAAGCGTTGGCGAGCCAATTAATGTGGAAGCCTGGAATTGGTATAACGAAAATATTGGAAAAGGTAAATGTCCGATAGTTGATACCTGGTGGCAAACGGAAACAGGAGGAATAATGATCTCTCCCTTAGCGGGAATCACAAAAACAAAACCCGGTTTTGCAACATTGCCATTGCCGGGAGTTCAACCTGCTTTAGTAGATGAAAAAGGAAGAGTATTGGAAGGAAATAATGTTGACGGAAGATTATGCATGAAATTTCCCTGGCCGGGAATTATCCGGACAACTTACCGTAATCATGAAAGATGTAAAGAAGTTTATTTCTCGGCCTTTAAAGGATATTATTTTACCGGTGATGGCTGTAGAAGAGATAATGATGGATATTACAGAATTACCGGAAGGGTGGATGACGTAATAAAAGTATCAGGACATTTATTAGGCACAGCGGAAATTGAAAGTGCCATTAATGAACATTCTGATATTGTTGAAAGCGCAGTTGTTGGTTTCCCGCACGATATAAAAGGCTGGGGAATTTATGCTTATGTTATTTGCGAAAATAAACGTAACGACGTGGATGAATTAAAAAAAGAAATTATTACAACGGTAAATAAATTCATGGGACCAATTGCACGTCCTGATAAAATTCAAATTGTAAGCGGCTTGCCAAAAACGCGCAGCGGAAAAATTATGCGTCGTATTTTAAGGAAAGTAGCTGAAGGGGATGTAAGTAATTTAGGAGACACATCAACACTACTTGATCCTTCCGTTGTAGAAGAAATTGTAAAAGGGAAAATAAATTGAAATTATTTTTTTCTTATATTGATTCGCCTTTAGGAGAATTAGAACTCACTTCAAGTGATAATCATCTCTTATCGGTTCTTTTTGTAAAAACTGAAAAAAATGTATTGGATAAGCAGCCTGTTCTGCATTCAGAAATAAATGATGAAGCAAAACAACAACTGGACGCATATTTCAAAAAAGAAATTACAAAATTTAATTTGCCTATAAGTCCTGCCGGAACTGAATTTCAAAAAACAGTTTGGAACGAATTAATTAAAATTCCTTTCGGAACTACCATTTCCTATTTAACGCTTGCAAAAAAACTTGGAGATGTGAATTCAATTCGCGCTGCAGCATCTGCTAATGGAAAAAATCCAATCACAATAATAATCCCTTGCCACAGGGTTATAGGTGCTGATGGAAAACTGGTTGGTTATTCGGGCGACATGTGGCGGAAACAATGGTTATTAGAGCACGAAAGCAAGCAGGAAAAACTGTTTTAATCCCCCAATTTGGGTGAGATAAACCCTGCATTATCAAATAGATAGACGACATTCGTCTATGGTAAGCCCTTATTACTCTAAAAAATTGTGTAAAGCGTTTTTTTTCAAGTAGTTTCGCTCCCTATTTAATAAAAATATCAATGAAACGTATACTAATTATAATTCTTGCATTAAATTTTATTTTCAAATCCGCTTTAAGAGCTGATGAAGGAATGTGGTTACCGATGTTATTAGGCGAACAAGTTTATGCCGACATGGTAAAAAGAGGTTTGAAATTATCGAAAGAACAATTGTACAGCATTAATCAAGCCAGTATAAAAGACGCAATTATTATTTTTGGTGGAGGTTGTACAGGCGAAATCGTAAGCAAGGAAGGTTTAATTTTTACAAATCACCACTGCGGATATAATGCCATTCAAGCGGCAAGTACCTTAGCACATAATTATTTAATTGATGGTTTTTGGGCACGCAATAAACAAGAAGAAATTAAAGCTCCCGGTGTTCATGCTCAATTTTTAGTAAAGATCGCTGATGTTACGGATAAAGTAAATGAAAAAATAAAAGACATTAAAGGCATTGAGTTAACAACAAAATTACCGGCTATTTTAAATGAAATAGCTACTAAAGAAACGGAAGGCACTACTTTAGAAGGCCGGGTTGTTCCCATGTTTAAAGGCAATCAGTTTTTATTATTTGTTTACGAGCGTTATAAAGATGTTCGTTTAGTAGGAGCACCTTCTGAAAGCGTTGGTAAATTTGGCGGTGATACTGATAATTGGGAATGGCCGCGTCATACAGGAGATTTTTCTATTTTCCGTGTGTACATGAGTAAAGATGGTAAACCGGCAGAATATTCGGCAGATAATGTTCCATTCAAAGCAAAATATTTTTTACCTGTTTCGATAAAAGGCGTTAAAGATGGTGATTACGCAATGATCTATGGTTATCCGGGCGGCACTAACCGTTATGAAACATCTTACGGTGTTAAATTGAAAACAGATATTGAAAACCCTTCATTGGTTAGTTTACGCGAACAGCGTTTAAAATTCATGCTCGAAGAAAGACATAAAGATCCTGCGGTAAATTTACAATTAGCAGGTTATTATGCGGGTGTTGCCAATTATTGGAAATTTTTTGACGGCGAAACAAAACAATTATTGAAATTTAAAATCTACGAAGAAAAACAAGCAGCAGAAGCCGCATTTTCAGCATGGGCAAAAGGGAAACCCGATTACGAAAATTTATTTAGTGATTATCAAAAAGCTTATGATGCATGGAGACCGTATGTGAAGCAACGTGTTTATTTAAATGAAGGCATCATGGGATCGCCGCTAATTGCTTTTGCGGCTAATTTGCAAAGACTGGATGTTACGTTAAGCAAAAAAGATGTAAGTAAAAGAGAGATCGCAAAAATGGACAGCATTTTGCAAAAAATGTGGACCGCCTTTCATAAAGCAGAAAACATTGCTTCCGATAAAAATACTTTATCATTTGTAACACAAGCTTTTTATAATGATGTTGATGCAGGACAACACCCAAAAGGATTTTATACCTGGGTAAATGCAAGATTCGGCGAATTAAAAAATAAACAAGTTTATAACTTATTTGCTGATTATGTTTTTAATAATACATTCTTATTGGATTCAGTTAAATGGAACAAGTTTATTGAAAACCCTGATACGGCAGCTTTGCATAAAGACGCTGCGTTTATGGTAGCGAACACTTTTAATTCTAATTTCGACAATAATTATAAAAAATACTCAAACGATTTTAATGCACAAAACTTTGCCTTAGGTCGCACATATTTGAAAGGTATTTTAGAAATGAACAAAGGAAAGAAAATGTATCCTGATGCTAACTTTACCATGCGCGTTTCTTTTGGTAATGTAAAATCATATATTCCCCGCGATGGTGTAAAATACAATCACATTACCACATTAAGCGGTGTGCTCGAAAAATATAAACCGGGAGATTATGAATTTGACCTTCCTGCAAAATTTTTAGAACTGGCTAAGAAGAAAGATTTTGGTCAATATGCAGATCCAATTACCAAGGATATTGTTGTTGGTTTTATTACAACAAACGATATTACAGGTGGTAACTCAGGCTCTCCGGTTATTAATGGGAATGGCGAATTAACAGGTTTGGCTTTTGATGGAAACTACGAAGCATTAAGTCATAAAATCGCCTTCGATAAAGATCTGAACCGCACTATTTGTTTAGATGTACGTTATATGCTTTGGGTAGTTGATAAAGTTGGCGGCGCAACAAATATTATTCAGGAATTGGATCTGAGAAAGTAAATGTTGTTATTTCCAAACGAAAAGTCTTGCATTTGCGAGACTTTTTATTTAAGTGATTTTAATTCCAATAACGCAAATATCATCAACTTGTTCAAGTTCGCCTTTCCAATTCAAAAACTCTTTGGCAAGTAATTCTTCCTGTATTGAACATTTTTCGGATGAAACCCGAACTAATAATTCGTTAAGCGCTTTGTACTTGAATTTTTTTCCTTTCGGTCCGCCAAATTGATCGGCGTAACCATCAGTATATAAATAAAGCACGTCTCCTTTTTTCGCGGGAATGCTGTACGTTTTAAAACTTTCTTCCTTATCTGATTTACCAACCGGCATTCTATCGCAATTAAGTTCAGTTAAGTTTTCGTTGCTGATAAGAATCGGGCGACTGTTAGCCGCTGAATAAGAAATTTCACCGGTGTTATTATTTATGCAAAGTATGATCCCGTCCATACCATCTTGCCCGCCGTTTTGTGAAATATTTTTAATTAATCTTTTGCGTACATAATTTAAAATTTCTCCGGGTTCCGAGATCCCTTTTTCGTTTATAGCTTCATTTAAAAAAGAAATATTCAGTAAACTCATAAATGCTCCTGGAACACCATGCCCTGTGCTATCGCAAACTGCCAGATAAAAAAGACCCCTGCCATCTTTAGGAACGGTAGCCCAATAAAAATCGCCGCTTACAATATCTTTTGGCTTGAACAAAACAAAATGTTCGGGCAGATTTTTTTGTAAATAAGAGGCGTGAGCTAACAATGTGTTTTGAATCCGTTTTGCATAATTAATACTATCGGTAATATCTTTATTTTTTTCAACAATGATCTTGTTCATGTTTTCCAGCTGCACGTTTGACTTTTGTTTTGTGCGGTAACCACGATATATAAAAATAGTAAGAAGGCAGATCAATACTAAGACGGCTGAGACACTATAGAGAATTATTTCGCGGTGGCTTTTTTCCTGAGCATAAACAAGGTCTCTTTTTTCTTGTTCCAATTTTGAAATGGATTCTTTTTTATCGAACTCATATTGAAAACGTATTTCAGAAACCTGTTGATTTGCATCCAGATTAAACAAACTGTCTTTAACCTGCGCAAATGATCTATGATACTTATAAGCCTCTTTAAAATTATTTTGTTCGGCGTATGTATCCGCTAGATTTAAATAAATATCTTTTAAATAACTTTTTTTACCCATTTTTTGAGCTAGTTCAAGAGCTTTAAAAAGATATTCATAGGCTTCTTTGTATTTTTTAAACTTCCGGTTAAGAATACCAATGTTGATATAGCAGGAAGCAATGCCGTCATCATCTTTTATTTCTTCTCGGATAGCCAAAGATTTAAGATAAAAAACAAGCGCACGGTCTCTTAGTTTTTTTTGTTCGAACAAACCACCAATATTATTATAAGAATAAGCCATGCCGAATTTATCACCAATTTCTATCTCAATTTTAAGAGCGCATTGGTGAATTAAGATAGCTGTATCCGGCTTTTCAAGCGCATCGTATATCGTGCCTATGTTGTTCAATGATGTAACAATCCCCTCTTTATCATTCAGTGCTTCTTTTATTTTTAGGGATTTATTATGAAATTCAAGAGCCTTATCATAATTCTCCTGCTCATAAAAAAGGTTTCCGATGTTGTTGTATACGGTGGCAAGACCTTCCTGCCGTTTCCCCTTTTCATCAATGGCCAGGCTTTTATATGCGTACTCAAAAGATTTTGCATAATCTCCTTTAGCTTCGTAAACTAAACCAATATTACCTAAAACCCTTGAAATATTCTCTACATCATTTACCCGTTCCGAAATTGCTAGAGACTTTTTGTAAAAATCAATGGCTTTATCATAATTATGCATTGCAACATGTAAATTGCCATACGTATTAAGGCAAAGTGAAATCCCGAACGCGCCATTGGTTTTTTGGGCGATCTTATAGGCTTCATCTGTATATGCAAAACCTTTATTTATATCGTTCAGATGTATATAAGCTGTTAGATCAACAAGTGTTATTATTTTAATAGAATCATTAGTTGTGGTTTTTACTATGTTTTCTAGCGAGTCGACGTAAGACCGTTGTGAAAACAGCAATTGCGACACGCAACAGATCAGTAATAAAAGAGGTTTACGGATAAACAACATTTAATCATAAAAATAGCATTAAAATCTTAATGTATAAAAGTGGGGTAAAAAAAAATGACTATTATTGAAGTTAATTAAAATGGCGGTTGAGCAAAATAAAATAACCGATAAGTTAAAAGCGATAGTTTATGCTTTTGACGAAAATTCTTCAATAGCAAAAAAATCCATTTTGACTGAAATTTCAAAAATGACTTTTACAAAACACACTGACATTCTAAAATACCATGAGGCGCTTTTGTTTTTATTAGTTTATCCTGAAGATGATGAACAACAGAAATTGGCGCTTGATGAAATGTTAAGACTCATTGAAAGAGTAAAAAATTTGATGGATACCAAAAAAGAAAAATTCGACCTAAGCGGATTGGCTTTTACAAATACGCATGGAGGATTTAGTATAAGTTTAATTAAATGGTTGTTGAATGAATTTCCGGGACAAGTTTCAATTCATTCGTTCGATGAAGAAGGAATTCATCCTAAAGAAATTTTAAAACACGTTTTGGGCGAAATGGAATTTGAAATTGCAGCAGATGAAAAATTAAAGCCAAAGGCATGGCTCGTAAAAGTAAGCGGCACAAAAAATAAAACCAAACTGTTGCAATGGCTGATTAAACATCTTTGTAAATTAAACGCGGGCGATCTTATTAAAGACCAGCTTATGGATTCAATGAAATTGTATGTTACGATTTGTCCAAAAGAAAATAATTTTTCAAGAAGCTTTGGAAAAATTTCTCTGACAAAAACTTATTTTCATGAAAATGGTTTATTAAAAAAGTTTGATGAAAGAGCTTTAATAAATAAAAAATTACCTCAGCCAAAAAAACTTTCACTCCAGCAAAGATCAGAAATAATAAAATTCTCGCGCGTTGCTTTATGTTTATTGAATCGCGAAACTGATCCCATAACTTATTGCAATGAAGACGGACTTTTGTATTATGAATTAGAACACGGTTTATCAATTGCATTATTCAGCATGTTACCGGAAAGAAGATTGCCGTTGGAATCATATATTGGTTTTATGATGTTTAAAAATGGTTACCCGATGGCTTATGGCGGCGGCTGGTTATTTGGAAAACGTTCCCTATTAGGAATAAATATTTTTGAAGCATTCAGAGGAGGCGAATCTGCATTTGTGTTTGCCCAATTATTACGAACTTATAAAAATGCGTTTGGAGCCACTTATTTTGAAGTGGAGCCGTATCAATTCGGAAAAGATAATCCGGAAGGAATACAATCCGGTGCATTTTGGTTTTATTATCGTTTTGGATTCAGGCCGGTAGATGAAAAATTAAATCAATTGGCTAATTCCGAATTTCAAAAAATTCAGTCGGATAAAAAATACCGCAGCGATTTCACAACCTTAAAACAATTTACAAAGTCGAATGTATCAGTAAATTTTTCAGGCAATCAAAAACCAATTAACCCCTCAGATATAAGTAAATACATCTCACAACAGATCGTAAAACAATTTAATGGCGATAGGGAAGCGGTTGAAAAATGGTGTAATGCTAAATTAAAAAAAGAATTGGGAATTAATTTATCATTAAAAAACCCAGGGATAAAAAAACTGAATTTGTTTTATGGTTTATGTTTGAAAACAGACAAGCTATCAGCAAAAGAAAAAACAAAACTGAAAAATTTTATTTTGGAAAAAGGGAAAGATGAATTTACCTACATTAAATTATGTAATGAAATAAACCTAAACTCACTTTTTATTAATAAGCCAAACGCCTAAAATAACAACACCCATCGAACATAATTGTACAATGGTAATTATTTCGCCATCTAACAATCCCCACCCTATAGCAACAATTGGAATTAAATAAGTACAACTTGCGGCAAAAACGATGCCCGCCTGTTTTATTATTTGATTGTAAATGATTACTGAGATCCCTGTGCCCACGACCCCTAAAATACAAACAAAACCAAATGCAGAATAACCATTTGGGCGTTGCGTTAAATGAATTGTAAAATCTGTATTCAAAAATAAATAGGCCAAAGCCATTGGTCCGATAATTGAAAACGATGCCACTGTTGCTGCTACTGAATTTATGTTATGTAAATATTTTTTAATGCCGTTAATACTGATTGCGTAACAGCTGGTTGCCAGAACAACCAACAAACTGTAATTAATGTTTTTTGATTGCTCGCCGCTTTCGTCAAACCCGAGCAAACATAAAGCACCAATTAAACCTATAGCCACTCCAATAATTTGAAATCTGTGAATTGTGTTTTTAAAGATCAGTATCCCAAAAATAATTGTAAACAGTGGCGTTAATGCATTTAGCATTCCTGTTAAACTGCTGCTTATTTGTGTTTCGGCTTTTGTAAATAAAAAAGCAGGGATAAAATTCCCAAACACGCCCATTAAAATAAGTCCAACCCAATCTTTTTTAAAATTTATGTTTTTGTAATGCTTAATTAAAAGCGGTGAGAGAGAAACAAAAGCAATAGCGATACGTAAAGCTGCTACCTCATCGCTCGAAAAAGCGACGAGTCCTTCTTTCATTAAAATAAACGAACCCCCCCAAATAAGGGAAAGCAATATTAAAAATAACCAGGAGGTCGGATTGGGTTTCACGGGGGGGAAGGTACGATCTTCATTAAATAATTTTTGGTAATCAATAAAAACTTATGATATTTGTACCGTTAATGACAACTAAAAAGATAAAACACACTAAGAAACTTTTCCGTTAAGGAAGGGCAAGAATGTTTTATTATAAAAATAATAGCAGGCCTTTCCCAAAATGGAAAGGTTTTTTTATTTAAAATACATAAATATGAAAGTTGCAGTAGTAGGCGCCACAGGATTAGTTGGCACAGTAATGTTAAAAGTTTTAGAGGAAAGAAATTTTCCTGTAAGTGAATTAATTCTGGTTGCTTCCGAAAGATCGATTGGCAAAGAAATTGATTTTAAAGGAAAAAAGTATAAAGTATATTCTATGCAACAAGCGATTGATGCAAAACCAAACATTGCATTATTTTCAGCCGGTGGAAATACATCTTTAGAATGGGCTCCAAAATTTGCAGAAGCAGGCACAACTGTTATTGATAATTCATCGGCGTGGCGGATGAATCCCAATAATAAATTGGTTGTTCCGGAAATTAATGCACACGAATTAACTAAAGCCGATAAAGTAATTGCAAATCCAAATTGTTCAACCATACAAATGGTTGTAGTGTTAAACCCTTTGCATAAAAAATACAAAATTAAACGCGTTGTTGTTTCAACCTATCAATCTGTAACCGGTACCGGTGTTAAAGCTGTGACGCAAATGAATAACGAACGTTCGGGCATTAAAGGTGAGATGGCGTATAAATATCCGATCGATCTAAATGTGATTCCGCAAATAGATGTGTTTACTGAGAATGGTTATACCAAGGAAGAAATGAAAATGGTAAATGAAACCAAAAAAATAATGGGTGATAATTCGATCGCAGTTACTGCAACCACTGTTCGTATTCCTGTAATGGGCGGGCACAGCGAAAGCGTAAACATTGAATTTGAAAACGAATTTGAGGTAACGGATATTTTTGAACTTATGAAAAAAACAGAGGGCGTGATCTTGCAGGATGATATCGCTAACCAGATTTATCCCATGCCAATGAATGCGCATAACAAAGATGAGGTTTTTGTGGGACGGATCCGCCGCGATGAATCCCAGCCAAAAACCTTAAACCTATGGGTGGTGGCTGATAATTTGCGTAAAGGAGCTGCAACTAATGCTGTTCAAATTGCGGAATACCTTCTTAAAAATAAATTGGCTTAAACCTTTTGAATTTGACTTATTACTTCTAACTTTAAAATATGGTAACACGACCGTTTAATTTTAAAAAGTGGATCGATGATAATCGTCACTTACTTAAACCACCTGTAAATAATAAGGTAGTTTATAAGGATGCTGAATTTATTGTAATGGTTGTTGGCGGACCAAACTCCAGAAAAGATTATCACTTTAACGAAAGCGAAGAATTTTTTTATCAGTTGGAAGGAAATGTAACCGTACAGATCCAGGAAAACGGAAAAGCAGTTGATGTGCCAATTAACGAAGGAGATATTTTTTTATTACCGCCAAGAGTTCCCCATAATCCAAAACGTCCTTCCGGAACAATTGGTTTAGTAATGGAACGCAAACGCCGTGAAGGAGAAAAAGACGGCTTAATGTGGTTTTGCGAAAAATGTAATACTAAATTGTACGACGAATATTTTACGCTGACCGATATCGCAACTCAGTTCCAGGCCATATTCTCAAAATTCTATAATTCAAAGGATTTAAGGACTTGTAAAAGCTGCGGGTACGTAATGGAACCACCTCCTGTAATTGCCTGATAAACACTATTTTATTTCTGTTTTCTAATTTTTACCTTTTTTCAACAGTCAGCCCAAAAGCTGGGTCTTCTTGTACCTTTGCCCTTTGTTAGACTTATGAGCCAGAAAAAAATTAAAAGCGCCCTTATTTCAGTATATTATAAGGACAATCTCGAACCAATCATTAAAAAACTTAATCAGCTCGGCGTTACAATGTATAGCACCGGCGGCACCCAAACTTTTATTGAAAAAATAGGAGTGCCCGTTACAGCTGTGGAATCTTTAACTTCTTTTCCTGAAATATTGGGAGGGAGAGTAAAAACACTTCATCCAAAAATTTTTGGTGGTATTTTGGGACGGCGCGAGTTAAAAAGTGATGTCGCCCAAATGGAACAACATGATATTCCAAATATTGATCTTGTGATCGTGGATCTGTATCCTTTTGAAGAAACAGTTGCAAGCGGTGCTTCTGAAGAAGATATCATTGAGAAAATTGACATTGGAGGAATTTCTTTGATCCGCGCAGCAGCCAAAAACTTTAACGATGTCATTATTGTTTCTTCCCGAAATGATTATAAATCATTATTAGAATTATTGGAAAGTAAAAACGGCCTATCGGATCTAAGTGATAGGAAAACTTTTGCTGCAAAGGCTTTTGCCACAAGCTCGCATTATGATTCGGCCATTTTCAATTACTTTAATAAAACTGAAAATATTATGCAGTTAAAACAAAGTATTCAAACCGGTCAGATATTACGTTACGGCGAAAACCCTCATCAAAAAAGTATTTTTTACGGGAACCTTGATGCAATGTTTGACAAGATCGCGGGTAAAGAATTATCATACAATAATCTTCTGGATGTTGATGCTGCTGTTAATCTTATAGCTGATTTTACAGAACCAACATTTGCCATTTTAAAACACAACAATGCTTGCGGTGCAGCCAGCAGATCAACAATAAAACAAGCTTATCTGGATGCTTTGGCCGGAGATCCGGTTTCAGCCTTTGGAGGAATTTTGATAGCGAACAAAGAAATTGATGAAGAGACGGCCGCTGAGGTGAATAAACTTTTTTGCGAAGTCGTAATAGCTCCTTCTTATAGCGCAAAAGCAATCGAGATCCTAAAATCAAAACCTAATCGGATCATTTTAATTCAGAAAAAAGTAACCCTTGCCGAAAAATCCTTCAGAACCTTATTGAACGGGGTGATTGAACAGGATAAAGATTTAAAAACAGAAGTAGAATCCGACTTAAAACTTGCTACAACAAAAGCACCAACAGCAAGCGAAATAAAAGATCTGTTGTTTGCCAATAAACTGGTTAAGCATACCAAATCCAACACCATTGTAATTGCAAAAAACGGACAACTTTTAGCAAGCGGAACTGGTCAAACTTCACGTGTTGATGCCCTGAAACAGGCGCTGGCAAAGGCTTTGAGCTTTGGCTTCGATATTAAAGGTGCTGTAATGGCGAGTGATGCATTTTTTCCTTTTCCCGATTGTGTTGAGATTGCACATAAAGCGGGTGTTAATGCGGTTGTTCAGCCGGGCGGATCCATAAAGGATAAAGAAAGTATTGCTTATTGCAACGCTAATGGAATTAGTATGATGTTTACAGGCACGAGACATTTTAAACATTAAAAAGTGCAAAAAAGAACTTTACCTGTTTTATTACGTACAAATAAACAGTAATTTTGAAAGAGCATTATGGCATTATTCGATTTTTTAACCCAAGATATAGCAATTGACTTAGGAACGGCTAACACTATTATTATCCATAATGATAAAGTTGTTGTTGATGAACCAAGTATAGTTGCAGTTGATAGAACTAACGGTAAGATCATAGCTGTCGGTCGTGCTGCACAAATGATGCACGGAAAAACTCACGAGAATATAAAAACAATTCGTCCTTTGAAAGACGGAGTGATCGCAGATTTCCAGGCAGCGGAAGAAATGATCAAAGGAATGATCAAGATGATCAATCCGGGCAATCGTTTTTTTAAACCATCTTTAAAAATGGTTATTTGTATTCCTTCAGGTATTACAGAGGTTGAGAAACGTGCGGTTCGCGATAGCGCGGAGCACGCAGGTGCAAAAGAAGTTTACATGATCCACGAACCAATGGCTGCTGCTATTGGAATGGGAATTGATGTGGAAGAACCAATGGGAAACATGATCATTGATATTGGCGGCGGTACATCTGAGATTGCGGTTATTGCATTAGGCGGTATAGTTTGCGATAAATCAACACGTATTGCCGGTGACGACTTTAACGCAAACATTGAAGAATATATGCGCCGTCAGCATAATATTTTAATTGGAGAGCGCAGTGCTGAGCGTGTTAAAATTGAAGTTGGTGCGGCTATGACAGAAATTGAAAATCCTCCGGCAGATTTTGCAGTGCAGGGAAGAGATCTGATGAGCGGTATTCCGAAAGAAGTTTATATCAGTTATGTTGAAATTGCACATTGTTTAGATAAATCTATTTCTAAAATTGAGGAAGCGATCTTGAACGCGTTAGAAATGACGCCTCCTGAATTGGCTGCTGATATTTACCGCAAAGGAATTTTTATGGCCGGCGGCGGTTCGTTATTACGCGGATTAGATAAGCGTATCTCCATGAAAACAAAATTACCTGTTCATGTTTGCGAAGATCCTCTTAGGGCAGTTGCACGCGGTACAGGCATTGCACTTAAAAATGTTGATAAATTCCCATTCCTTATCAAGTAATTGCAGCACTTTACATTGTAGTTTTATAGAACAAGTAATCGTGGTTTTCCAAACCGGAGCAGCCATTATTTAATTTTTTGCAGTGTGCGGACTTTATTAGCATTCATACAACGTCATAATTTCATTTTCATTTTTTTGATCATGGAATCTTTTTGTTTTTATCTGATGTACAGGAATAATGGATATCAGGGATCAAGCATTTTTAATTCTGCCAATAAAGTTTCAGCTAACGTTTACCAGACTGCGGCAAATATCCGGGAATATTTACTGTTGAAAGATGAAAACAAACGTCTCGCTTTCGAGAACGCCAAACTTTACAACATGCTAAGGAATGGTTATATGGCAGTCCCTCTTAGCTCGTATATACGGAAAGATACTTTGTATAAACAACAATACACATACATGAGCGCAAAAACAGTTAACTCATCAATTAACCGCCGGAGTAATTACCTAACATTGAACATTGGTTCAGAACAAGGTGTTACGCGCGATATGGCCGTTGTGAACAGTGATGGCGCTGTCGGTTTTGTAAAAGATGTTTCTAAAAATTTCGCTTCAGTAATGAGTTTACTCCATAAAGACATGCGCGTTAATTGTCAGCTAAAAACAGAGCGAACTTATGGTCCTTTGGTTTGGGAGGGGGATGATTACCGTTATTGTTTGTTAAAAGATATTCCAACTCACACACGACTAAAAAAAGGAGATACCATTGTAACAAGCGAGAAATCCGGAATTTTCCCCGAAGGAATTAATGTCGGAACCGTTGAGAGTTACGAGCAGCGTTCAGGCGAACCTTTTTTAACCGTTAAAGTAAAACTGGTTACGGATTTCAAGAAACTGAATTATGTTTTTGTGATCAAGAATAAATTTAAAACCGAACGCGATTCATTAGAGAACGCAACTCAAACACAAAGTGACAAGTAATTTAATAAATAATATAATCCGCTTTATTGTGCTTGTTTTAATGCAGGTATTAATTGTTCAGAACATTCATCTTGGCAGTTATATTATTTTATTGCCTTATGTTTTGATAATTCTTTTATTCCCATTCGATATTCCCAAGTTAATGTTGCTTGGATTTTCTTTCCTTGCAGGATTAACCCTTGATGTATTTTACGACACGGCAGGTATGCATGCCGCAGCATGTACAGCAATGGGTTTTGCACGATATTATCTTTTAAAATTTATTGCACCGCGTGATGGCTATGAAGCAGGACTTGAACCAAACATTAACGATATGGGCGGCGCCTGGTTCGTTACTTATGCAGGTGCTTTAATTTTTATTCATCATTTAATTTTCTTTTACCTCGAGGTATTCAGATGGAATGAATTTTTCAGCACGTTGTTAAGGGTTATCCTCAGCACTATCGGAACGTTTATTTTTGTTTACGTTATTCAGTTCCTGTTTTACAAAACCACAAGGAGGCGCTAATGAATACCAATCCGCATTTAGCAGACAGGAAATTTATAATTGGAGGATTCTTCATTTTAATTATATTTATTTACATAGGTAGATTATTTTATTTGCAAATAATCGATAAGAGTTACGAAACATCCGCAAATAATAACGCGTTTGAAAAATTGATCGATTATCCTCAACGCGGTGTTGTTTATGACCGGAAAGGAAAGCTGCTGGTAACGAACGAACCGTCTTATGATCTCATGGTGACTCCGAAATTAGTAAAGGGCTGCGACACCATAGCCTTATGCGCTACACTTGAAATAACAAAGGAAGAATTTCTCAAGCGTATTAAAAAAGCTTGTCAGGCTCCTAATTCTCCGCGCAAACCAAGTATTTTCGAAAAACAAATGTCGGTGCAGCGTTACGCTGTATTGCAGGAAAAATTATATCGCTTCACAGGATTTTATGTGCAAGCCCGCAGTGTTCGTAAATATCCCCATCCTATTGCGGCGCATCTGTTAGGATATGTGGGTGAGGTAAGTAAAGAGAAAGCAGCGAAAGACACTTATTATTCTGAGGGGGATTACATTGGTGTAAGCGGAATGGAAAAAAGCTATGAAGGAGTTTTGCGCGGAAAAAAAGGGAAACGCATTATTATTAAAGACGTTCATAATAAACCTGTAGGAAGTTATATGAATGGTAAGTATGATACAGCTGCCGTTATGGGGAAACCGTTATACTCTTCCATTGATCTTGAACTTCAGGCATATGGTGAACGATTAATGAAAGGGAAGAAGGGAGCTATTGTTGCGATTGAACCATCTACCGGCGAAATTCTTGCAATTATTTCAGCGCCATCTTACGATCCTAATTTATTCGTTGGCGGAAAAGAGCGCGCAAAAAATTATCCGGTATTAAGGAATGATTCAACACTTCCGTTAATTAATCGCGCACTGCAGGGGATGTATCCTCCGGGATCAACATTCAAATTAATTGATGCGCTTGTCGGGCAAGATGAAGGAGTAATAAACCGAGATACAAGGTATCATTGCAGCGGTGGGTATCCGCCAATGAATAATAAACCAAAATGTCATGGCGTTCATACTTTAGATCTGGTGAATGCAGTGGCACAATCATGCAATGCATATTTCAGTTATGTTTTTCACGACATTACAAGTCAAAATAAATTTCCGAAATATGTTGATGGTTTTAATAATTGGAGGAGTAAAGTAATGACCTTTGGTCCCGGAACACATTTAGATACTGATCTGCCTTTTGATCAACCCGGGAACGTGCCTTCAGCAGAATATTATGATAAAATTTTTGGGAAAGGGAGATGGTTTGGAAACACCATTGTTTCATTAGGCATCGGACAAGCAGAATTAACTCTTGTACCGTTACAAATGGCAAACGTTGTAGCGATTATTGCAAACCATGGGTTTTTTTATACGCCGCATTGTGTAAAAGGAGTTGGTGTTGAAAAAACGATCAATGAAAAATACAAAGTAAAACATTTAGTAGCTGTGCAAAAGGAAGAATATTATTTGAACGTAATTGACGGGATGCAAAAATGTTTTGAACCCGGAGGCACGGCTTATGCTTCAAGAATACCCGGAGTGGTAGCTTGCGGAAAAACCGGAACTGCGGAAAATCCACACGGTAAATCACATGCTGTGTTTATGTGTTTTGCTCCGCGCGACAATCCAAAAATAGCAATTGCCTGTATTATAGAAAATGCCGGTTTCGGCGGAACATGGTCGGCACCAATTGTAAGTTTGATGGTAGAAAAATATTTGACAGGAAAAGTAACACGTCCGGAATTAGAAAAAAAGATGGAAGCTGTAGACTTAATAAGAGGAAAAAATTTAATTACAACCACATTCCATTAATGGCATTACGACAAAATCAAAATAGTTTATTCTATGGTGTCGACAAGATCACTGTTCTCACGTATGTACTATTGGTGTTCATGGGATGGTTAAATATTTATGCCGCTGTTTACAATGAAGATCACCAAAATATTTTCGACACTACACAAAAATATGGTAAGCAATTAATTTGGATCGGCGGTGCGGCTGTCATTGCATTTTCCATTTTATTAATTGATGCGGGATTTTATACAGTATTTGCGTATTGGTTCTATGGCATTGTATTATTTCTTTGTTTAATCGTTCCTTATTTTGGCCGTGAGATAAAAGGAAGCCGTTCCTGGTTTGGTCTCGGAGGATTTGGTGTGCAGCCTGCTGAGTTTATGAAATTTGCTACATGTCTTGCGCTAGCGAAATTTTTAAGTAACGAAAACCTTGTTATCGCAAGCCGATATAGATTGCGGCTGAAAGATCTGATCAAAAATTACAAGAACACATTTATCGCGGTTCTTTTCTTAGCCGCACCTCTTTTAATTATTAAAGTTCTGCAGGACGAAACAGGATTAGCAATTGTGTTTGTTGCATTCATCATAGTTTTATACCGTGAAGGATTGTCGATCAACTTTTTATTATTTGGTTTGCTGGCTGTAATTCTTTTTGTGTTATCGCTTGTTGTCGCTCACATTTCAACTTTAATTATTGTACTGGGATGCCTTACCTTCGGTTCATTTCTTTTCATTAAACGGACCACCCGAAATATAATTTTGGCGGTTTTAGTATTTGTTATGGCGGGCGGAATGGTGCTGGCAACAAAAAAAGTGTATGAACATTTAGAGCCACATCAAAAAGTGAGGATCGATGTTTTATTGGGGATAGGGGAAGTAGATCTTAAAAAGGAAGGTTACAATGTTCACCAGGCAGAAATTGCAATTGGTTCAGGCGGCTGGGCAGGAAAAGGATATTTGCAGGGGACACAAACCAAATACGATTTTGTTCCTGAGCAGGACACCGATTTTATTTTTTGTACTGTAGGTGAAGAATGGGGTTTTTTAGGAAGCACTGTTGTAATTTTATTGGAACTGTTTTTAATATTGCGTGTCATATTTTTATCAGAACGGCAGCGTTCTTCGTTTAGCAGGATCTATGGATATGGAGTGGCCGCAGTTTTATTTTTTCATTTAAGTATTAATATAGGAATGACAATCCACTTGATGCCTGTTATAGGAATACCGCTTCCATTCTTTAGTTATGGCGGATCTTCACTCTGGAGTTTTACAATCTTGCTTTTTATTTTTATAAAGCTTGATGCAAATCGCTTGCTGATCTTAAGATAAGATCTCGATCTTTAATTTCACTAAATACTTTCCTTCCAGAATTGGAATAACAGGAGCTTGGTTAGGAGTCAAACATAATTTTATATCCTTTTTTAAACCTAATCTTGCCAAGCGCTCTTTATGTGAAGCATGAACTAAAAATTTTATGGGTTCATGTTTTGCCTGTTGATATAAATATTTTAAGGCAAGACAACCATCTCCTAATGTAAATTTATCCGACTGATCAAATATTTTTTCGGTAATGGCGCCGGCGTATAAAGCATCTTCTAAATTAAATTTATTTTTCCAGCCGGAGCAAAGTAAAATTATACCGCGGTTTTGTTTTATCAGCCATGCACACAACACATCAATATTTAAAAAAGAACCAATCACAACTTTATAAGCATTCCTTGCAGCGTCAATTGCCTGCGTACCGTTAGTGGTTGTAAGTGCGATTGTTTTTCCTTTCACATGTGCGCCCATGTAATCGTAAGGTGAATTTCCAAAATCAAAACCATCCAGTTTAAGTGCGTCGCGTTCAGCGCCTGCTAAAAAACCTTTTTTTTTATATTGCATAGCTTCTTCAACCGTTGCAACAGGAATAATTTTATCGGCACCATTATGAAAAGCAACGCAAATAGCGGAAGTAGCCCTGAACACATCAATCACAACAACAATACTTTCTTTATCCGCATAAACAGGATACAGGTGCGGAGAAAAGCAAGCGTCGATCTTATGTTTAGTACTGTCGTTCAATTTATTTTTTCAGAAAAGGAATTTTAGAAACTTTTGCTTTAATAGGTTTATCGCGGATCATAATAAATATTTCAGAATCAGGAGCAGCTAATTCTGTTTTTACATATCCCATGCCAATGGCTTTGTTTAAACTTGGCGATTGCGTACCTGAAGTAACTTTACCAATAACATTTCCTTTTGAATCAGTGATCTGGTAATCGTGACGGGGAATGCCGCGATCGATCATTTCAAAACCCACTAATTTTTTACTTACACCATTAGTTTTGTGTTTTTCTATTTCGCCGCGGTTCGTAAAATCTTTTGTAAATTTTGTAATCCAGCCTAAACCCGCTTCTATTGGTGATGTTGTATCATCAATATCA
>DATMPR010000353.1:0-5213 GCA_035567575.1 Bacteroidia bacterium | reverse complement strand
ATTTTGACGGGCAAACCTGTCATTCAAAATGTGGATACTGTTTCACTTTATGTCGGTCCGAAATTTCAGGCGGATTGGCAGGATTATATTTTTAGTTTAAAACCGAAGCGTATTATTTTTAATCCCGGAACAGAGAATCCGGTTTTCGAAAAGGCTGCGCAAGAAAAAGGAATTGAAACTATTGAAGCTTGCACTTTAGTAATGTTATCCATCGGAAATTACTAATGCAATTTATTTTAAAAGCGTATAAAGAATTAAGTGTTGATGAACTTTACGAAGCTCTTAAATTACGCTGCGCAATTTTTGTGATCGAACAAAACTGCAATTATCAGGATATGGATGATAAAGATCAGGACTCTTATCATTTATTAGGTTATGATAACAATAAATTAGTTGCCTATGCGCGAATTTTACCAAAAGGTTTATCTTACAAAGAAGCCTCGATCGGTAGAGTAGTGGTAGATAAAGATTTCAGAGGAAAGAATGCAGGAAAAGAATTAATGAAAAGAGCTATTGAGGATGCAATGGAATTATTTGGAACCAATGAAATTGTTATTTCGGCACAATGTTATTTAGAAAAGTTTTACAGCGATCTCGGTTTTAAAATCGAAGGAGAAAATTATTTAGAAGACGATATTCCTCATATTAAAATGCGTTTAATGTCTTAAGCGTAGCATAATTGGAAAAATCAGTAATAAAAATTTATACCGATGGTTCATGCCATCCGCAATTACTGATTGGGGCGTGGGCTTCTATTTTGTTTATTGGCCGCAAAAAAATTGTTCTAAAAAATTTCGAAACTGATACAACTCATAACAGAATGGAATTGTTAAGCGTAATTAAAGCTGTTGAATATTTGAACGAAAATAAATTAGCGGATAATATTATTGAAGTTTATTCTGATAGTCAATATGTAGTTAATTTACTGATACGCAAACAAAAATTAAAACTAAAAAACTTTCTCACTAAAAAAGGAACACCAATTCAAAATTCAGATCTGGTTCAAAAATTAATTCAGCAAATAGAAAAACACAATATTAACTTTGTAAAAGTTAAAGCACATCAAAAAAATGGCGATATAATTAATAAGGAAGTGGATAAATTAGTACGGCAATTGGTTAGAAAAAAAGTAGAAGAGCGAAATGGAAAATAAACAGCCTGACCCTTTACATGGAAAAACTTTGGAAATGATCGTAACCCATTTAGTGAACTATTATGGCTGGGAACATTTAGGATCAAAGATCAATATCCATTGTTTTAACGAGAATCCAAGTATTAAATCGAGCTTGACATTTTTACGCAAGACACCATGGGCACGAAAGAAAGTTGAAGACCTTTATGTGAATCTGCGTAGCGACGATCTGATCTCTTAATATTTTCCTTTACCATAATTATCGTTATTTATTTTGAATTTTTAAAAACGCCGATCTGATAAAAAATTTATTGAAATGGGAATGGATCATTTTTTTTCTTATTTTTTATTTTATAAAGATCTTCAGCAGGTTTACCTTCTTCTTTAATTTTTCCTTTTGGACTTGCTTCCTGAGGCGAACCTTGATAACCTTTCGGATATTTTATTTTATGTTCTTTAAAAAGAGTATAAGGTGTCTGTCCGGAATAATCATAAAGCATTACTTTATATCCGGAATTTAAATCATAATACGCATATTTCACCGGTAAAACATCTGAATATACCCAGCGCGTACCGTTTGAATAAATAAAATTAGTTTTTTGTATATCATAATAAACTTCAATGTCGGGAATGTAATAAAATCTGGCCTCCGTTTGACCCTTAGGACCAGGATTACCGGCTTTAGGGTTGATTATGACTTGTGCGCGCATATTTATCGAAATAAACAATAAAGGAGCAAATAAGTATTTAAATATTCTTTTCATAAATTAATTTTATAAAAAAACCGCTCCGGATTTCCGAAGCGGTTTTGCAGATTTGGAGAAGAATTATTTTTTCTGATTTCCCCATCACCATGACAACTTTTTTCTCCATTCTGCGCTCGTAGTTTTTTAGGATCACATCTCCTTGCTGTATTCTTTCGTAGGCTCCATGCCATTACCTAGAATCATTTTTACTACTTTTTTTTGGTCTGCTGACTTATCTATTCCGAAAGTCCGACCTGCCATTATAGATACATAAACCGAGACAAAGTGTTTAGTATTGATTTACTGTTCTTTATGATTTTAGGAAGGAGTGAAATTTTACCGATTTGATAAAAATTTTATCGCAACGATAATTTAGATATAATCAAGCGTTATGTTAATGTAGCCTTTGGTCGTGGGGAGCGTAAAAATTTCATCGGAAAGATGTTACTACGTTTTCAAAGAAAACGAATTATTAAAGATTATCCATTAGCTGGAAATCAAGATTCAAGCGATTCATTTAAAGATTCGATTTCTATTAAGTAAGTTTAATATTTAGCTTTTTAGCTAATTCAAATATTAACGCTCCACTATTGTAATATTCTTGTGTGCCAACAACGCATCCACAAGAAGCACAATGAATAAGTTGTAATTTAAAATTAGATTTTGAAGGAGAATTTACTGTTACTTGAAATGTGGTGTGGTCGCATTTTGGACATTTAGGTGTTGCCATAGATTTTATTAAAATTTAATGAAATTATTTTTTAGTAAATCTTCCTGTTATAAAGACGGCAACTAATCCTACAATATCAAAAGCGCCTATTATTTTAGCTGTATCTTGTTGTCCTGATTTTGCTAAATCCCAAGCGATAATTCCAAATATTACAGCAATGGCAAACGCCATCCATTGACCCGTTGAGCTTTGATTAAACGACCTTGTAACTCCTTTGTCTTCTATTTTAAATCTATGTTCTAATTGCTTTTCAACGGTACTCATTAGTCTGTCTCCGCCATTAGGGATTACTTCCGCATAAATTTTAATATCCTCACCGTCTGGGAGGGGACCAGACCTATGTTTAGTCATAGAGAAGAACTCTCTAATAATTACTCTCTGTTTGTCTTTTGGTAAATCTTTGATTGTATGTATTCAAACCAAACAAAACTTTATAGTTAAAATTGCTCAGACATTTTCTGATTATTAAAGGTAATTAATTTTTTTAATTAAAATTCTCATTTATCGGTACAGTCGTAAATTTATTTCCAACTTCGGACTTTGGCTTGAGGCCAGTCCGAGTCAGAATAAATTTACTTGCCGTTTTGTTCCGAAAATAACTTTGTTTTCTGTCTCTTAATGTTTTTTGTTTGATTTTTTTTCTCCTTTCTAATGTTCTGGCTGCTTTTCCATAGTACATATCAGCAGGTGTAACATTGTTTAATGATTCGTGATAGCGTTCATAATTATAATAGTAAACAAATTTTCTTAATGCTGCTTCGAGTTCCATCGGACTGTAATAAACATCAAGTTTGATAACATTTTTCATACTTCGGTGATAACGTTCAATTTTACCTTGCGTTTGTGGATGACAAACACTTCCCCTGATGTGTTTTATGTCCTGTGATTCTAAATATGTTTTAAAATCATTTGCAATGTAACAGGAACCATTATCACTTAAGAGCTTTGGTTTTTCACCAGGCTTAAGGTTTGCTTTCAACATAGCTTCATTAATTGTATCCATTACATCATCTGATTTCATGGATTTACAAAGCTGCCAATGAACAATAAAACGTGAGTAATCATCAAGCACTGTGCTTAAGTAATACCAGCCCCATCCTGGAATTTTAAAATAAGTAAAGTCAGTTTGCCACATCTCATTTACCCGATGGGTTTTATCCTTATACTCATCAGCTGCTTTTATCATCATAAACGCTGGAGTTGTAATAAGCCCCTTATCTTTTAAAATACGGTATACTGAACTTTCTGATACAAAACGTTTATGAATATCGGTAAACAGGCAAGCTATTTCTCTGGATGAACGCTCAGGGTAATCTAATGCCGTTTCAAGAATAAGTTGTTTTTCTTCTTCAGGGATTTGGTTCCAGTACTGTTTGCGAACACAAGGTTTGTTAGCCAGACCATCGTAACCATGCTCCAAATAGGCATTATACCATTCGTAAAACGTACTTTTGTGTATGCCTAATTCTTTTAGAGTAGCATTCACGCCCAGTTCGGATTTTTCAACGAGCTGTATGACTTCAAATTTTTCAGTTTGACTTAACCGCATATACTTTTCCATTTTAGGGGTTAATCCAAACCTGTCAAACTTTTTTTTAACAAGTCATTATGCAAATATAAATCAGCGAGAGCTTTTTTTAGATTATCGTTTTCTTTCTTTAAATCCTGAACCTCACTCGCATTTGCATTTCTGTCAGTATCGCCACTTAATCGTTTTTTTCCTGCTTCCAGAAAATCTTTGCTCCACTTATAATTAAGCGTTATGTTAATGTAACCTTTGGTCGTGGGGAGCGTAAAAATTTCATCGAGATAGCGTTCTACGACCGTTAGGTCGAATTGAGTGTTTAGCAAATTCGGTCGTAAGCAATTCATTTCTTTTTTAGAGAATCCAGATTATTATTTTTTACAGACTTTATTATGGGCGTTGACTCTTTTAATTTTAGACGTATCCACTCGGTTATTACTGGGGATATAATGCCTATAAACCAACCTAAAATAATCTATACTGGACTATGAAACCAAAAATTATTTCTTTTTTTCAAAATATTTCACAGATACCGTATCGCATATTAGATAGCCTTTCGGAAATTCAAGCTTTAATTCTTGGTGCTGTTCTTGGTTTGATTTTTGTAATGCCCATACTCCTAATCCTGATAAACTGGCTGAACCAACACTAATCATAGCTCCCCAGAATAAAGTTCGGATTGTTTCATTTTTACTGCTCTTAATTTCTTTTATTTTAAAATCACAATGGTCTTTGATTGTTTTTTTATGTTTATCATAAACCGATGATTGTAATTGACCAAGACCATTTCTTAATGAAGCATCAATTATTTTTTTATAAAAAGTAATCCCTTTCATTTTACTATTTGAATAATAAAGGTCAATAATATCAGGTATAAAATCTACATCATTAACTATATAACATTCATGTGCGATGCTAACATAATCAGACTCTTGTATTTTTTCCATAACCCTAAATATAGTGAAAGGAATGAAATTTTACAGAAGCGCGGGGCTGTGCGATATGCGAAGGACATTTGCTGACTGTAAGGAAGCCGTCCTGCGGGGCTACTTACCCGAAGGGCAAGGAATAACCATTCCG
>DATMPR010000352.1:0-4320 GCA_035567575.1 Bacteroidia bacterium | reverse complement strand
AAAACACTTTTCACGAAAGGGAAATTAAATAAAGCTTTTGCAATTGGTGCATCCTTTGCATCTGCCACATTTTTATATTCAGCAGTTGCGCCGCTCACCAATAATAAGCGGTTAGCCACAAATTTCATGCTGGCAGGATTAGGCGTTTCCTCTGCGTAAATAATATAGGGTTGTTCGTTAAGTATCATGATGTAAAATTACAAATTATTAATCTTACATTTGTGTTAAATTACTTGTGCTGCATTGACTCAATCATTAAACCCGTGAAATCCAGCACAATTTGAGAAACATAACGGAGTTTAATTAACGTCTAATGCAGTATGCAACAGAAAACTGATTATTTGATCATTGGTTCCGGTATCGCAGGACTGAGTTTCGCTTTAAAAGCAGCAGTTAAGCATAAAGTCTTTTTAATCACCAAAGCAAACGAGGATGAGAGCAATACAAAATACGCTCAGGGGGGAATCGCGGCTGTTTGGAATGATAATGACAGCATCGAAAAACATGTTCAGGATACTTTAACTGCAGGCGCAGGTTTATGTGATGAAAAAATCGTGTGGAAAGTAATTACAGAAGGAACCGATCGCGTTAAAGAATTAATTGAACTCGGAACAAAATTCGATAAAGCACAAAACGGAGAATACGATCTTGCAAAAGAGGGCGGACATAGCGAACACCGCATTTTGCATTATAAAGATGTCACCGGAAATGAAATCGAACGGGCTTTAATTTCACAGATCCATAAACATTCCAACATTACTGTTCTTGATCATCATTTTGCTATTGATATTATTACGCAACATCATTTAGGTGTTGAAGTCAATTCAAAAACGCAGGGGATAGAATGTTATGGCGCTTATGTTTTAAATACGAAATCGTACAAAATTGAAACTGTTCTTGCAAAAGTTATTGTGATGGCAACCGGCGGGGCCGGACATGTTTACGCAACAACAACAAATCCAAAAATTGCAACCGGAGATGGAATTGCGATGGTGTACCGTGCAAAAGGACATGTAAAGGATATGGAGTTCGTGCAATTTCATCCGACATCATTGTATAATCCAACAGAGCATCCAAGTTTTTTAATTACAGAAGCGATAAGAGGTTTTGGTGCAGTATTAAAAACAATTGATGGAAAAGAATTCATGCAGAAATATGATAAGCGTGGTTCGCTAGCGCCGCGTGATATTGTTGCGCGCGCTATTGATAATGAACAAAAAATGCGAGGTGATGATTATGTGTATTTAGATTGCAGACATTTGGACAGAAAAGGATTCATTGAGCATTTCCCGAATATTTATAATAAGTGTATGGGATTAGGAATTGATCCGTTCTTAAAAATGATCCCGGTTGTTCCGGCGGCGCATTATATGTGCGGTGGAATTTTAGTTGATGAAAATGCAAAATCTACAATTAATAATTTATATGCAATAGGGGAGTGTGCTTGTACAGGTTTGCATGGCGCGAATCGTTTAGCAAGTAATTCTTTATTGGAAGCTTGTGTGTTCGCACATATTGCTGCAGAAAATTCATCTTCGGTAATTGATAAAATTAAATTCAAAGAAAACATTCCTGATTGGGATGCAGAAGGAACGGAGCAAGCTGAAGAAATGATCTTAATAACCCAATCACAAAAAGAAGTTCAGCAGATCATGAGTAATTATGTTGGTATTGTGAGAAGTGAATTGCGTTTGCAACGTGCATTTGATAGATTAGAAATTTTATTTAAAGAAAACGAAGCACTTTACGAAAAAACAGTTATCACTCCAAAATTATGTGAGCTCCGCAACATTATTTGCATAGGTTATTTAATTATCAAACACGCCATCAAAAGAAAAGAAAGTGTGGGGTTGCACTATATGGTGAATTACAAAGAGTAGGCAGCGGCAGTAGGTAGCGGCACTGTTATTACTCCTTTATAAATTTAGAATAATAATTTTTCTCCCCGATAATTTTCAGAATATAATATCCGCTCTCCAATTTTGAAACATCAATGCTTTCCGAATAATTTTGTTTTAATACGGTTTGTCCGAGGTAATTAATAATTTCTATTGAAGAATTATGTTTCGAATCAAACTTTATATTTAGAGCGTTTGAAACGGGGTTTGGATAAATTTTAATCCATTCATTTTTGTCAAATTCTTTTATGCCGACACTTGAAGGCAGTATATCAACAACAAAATCTACATCGGTGAAACCTATGTTCTGATAAACTCCGTCACCATCTTTCCGCCACTCCTTTATCTCAATATTAAAGGCATAAATGCCTGAAGTATCTGCCTGATAAGTGAAAGTTCCGGTAGCCGTATTTATTCCTGAGTTTAACGGAATATAATAAGCGGCAGTTGGAGTTATGGCGCAATTAATTAAGCTATAAGAAAGGCTATCGCCATCAAAGTCTGATGCGGCAGGATTATAAAATAAAAGTGTTCCTTTATTTATAAAAAAAATGGGTTGATTGATAAATACCACCGAATTATTTGGTCCCATAAATTGATTTATTGAAAGTGATGATTCAACATATATGGGTTTTGAATTTGAATTTGTAATATTTTTAATACCGGAAATCCTGAACTTATCAGTAAGGTATAATTTGTAATCGCCGGGTCCTGAATAAGTATGTACGCAACTCCATATATACTTTAAAACTTTACTATTTACTGAAGCAGGACTAATTGAGGTTGAACATGAATCCCCATCACCAAAATAAGTTGCTATGATTGTATGGCTTTGAGCCGTTGCAGAATCAACTAATAAAGTTGCAGTTATAGAATAAGTATATCCACTCATCCACTTATAACTTATCCAACCGCCTCTTATGTCTTGAGAAAAAAAAGATCTTGAAAAAAGTAAGCAAGAAAAAAATAAAATTATTTTTACAAATCTTTGCATCTAATAAAGATAGTAAAAAATTTTAGAAACTCAAGTGTGCTCTCTTCTCCTTGGGAGAAGGATTGGGGATGAGGCTTTACTCTTCATTCACATAAAAGAGCTTATAGTACTTCAATCCCTGTGCTTCATCGTAACCGCGCTCAACGTAATCGTGTCTGCCGTGGATATAGATGTGAAAATTTTTATCGAGTTTCACAACGCTGCGCATGTATTTTTGGTTTTTCTTTACGGCTGTTTGTGAAACTTCAAATTCATCAATGGCAGTTAAGTCGAGGCGGTCGCTGAAATCTTTTCTATAATCTTTAAAAGCTTTAATTAATTCCGGTTCCACCATTACTTCTTTTTCAAATTCTTTCACGTTAAACTTATCGCGTTCTTTAAAATAAGATGCGCTTTTGTTCAACATCATCATCTGATCAGTTTTTTTAACGTTGTTATCTTCCGTTAAAATTTCTTCGCAAAAACCACGGCAGCTTTCAATAAAATTACTCGTGTGGTAATAAGCGTTCTCTTTTAAAGTTGCATTCAAAAAATCAAATTCCCAATACAAAGCGCATTCTGCAACCTTGTTATTGGTATCCACAATACTCATTTTGTAACCTTTGTTGGTTTCTGTATTGTAAATTAAACAGCCTTTATCTAATTTGTTTATGTTGATACCGTTTTCTGTGTCCACATCAAAATTATCCATGTGCTGATACACTTTTAAAAATGTTTCTTTGTTTTCGGTTTTAAATAAACCCATTCCATCGCACAATTCGCCATCAACAACTATATCTTTAAAAAAGCAAACATAAAACTCTCCGCCTTTAATTTTCGGGTGCATGCTTTGGTTGTACAAATGCTCAGCAATTTCTTTCGAGTTTTTTATGAAACTTTTACGAGAGGAAAAAATGCCTTCGCTCAGATCTTTTACACCTTTTAGTTTAAACTCACTTTCTTTTTTGAATTTGTAATAAATATCGGTTTTGAAAGGTGTTTGAAAATACCTAAGTACGGTTTCTTTCACAAAATCGTCTTTAAACTCAAAGCAGTTTTCGCTTAAAGTAAGTTCTTCACCTAAACCTTTGTTTCCTACATAATGAATAATGAAATGTGTGAGTTGTGCTCTCGAAAAATCTATCATAAGTCTTGTTCTAAAGGTCTAAATGTAGCTTAATGTTAGCAGAGGCTTTTAACAATATTTAAACAAAATAAAATGATAAGCGGTTAAAATCACGCAACCCGGGGTAGCTTATTTGCGTTACAAGTAGTAAATTTGTTATACAATGTTCAAAACCCAGTTATTCATGAAAAAGAACCTGTTATTATTCGTAGGTGTGCTCCTGCTTTCGTCTTTTACTATCTATAAATATGCTTCTACCCGCAATTTATTTTTAATGGAGCGTTTAAGATACGCTCTTGATGCTTTGCATTATAGTCCTGTTA
>DATMPR010000351.1:0-25492 GCA_035567575.1 Bacteroidia bacterium | reverse complement strand
TATTCAGGATATTAATCGTAATTTTACGATTAATATGGGAATTACCAAAACAGAAGAATTTACAAGTAAGGATAATAAAATTGCCAAATATGCAAAAGCATTAGCTCATCCGGCGCGGATAGCTATTTTACAGCTGCTCCTTAAAAAACAAAATTGTATTTGCGGCGATATTGTTGACGAGCTTCCTTTGTCACAAAGCACAGTATCACAACATTTAAAAGAATTAAAAGAAGCCGGACTCATTAAAGGTGATATCGATGGCGTAAAAATTTGTTATTGCATTGATGAGAAAGAATGGAAAAGCGCGAAACTATCTTTAGGAAATTTTTTTGAAAGTTATACCGGAAAAAGTTGTTGTTAAATTTAAATCAAAAAAAAATGAAATTATCAGAAGTAAAAAAACAATTAAGTAAAGCAAAGGCTGTTAACTTTAAACTCCCAAACGGAACATTTGTTCCTGAACACTTCCATGTTACTGAAGTAGGCATCATAAATAAAAACTTTATCGATTGCGGTGGAACTGTCCGTTCCGAAAAAGCAGCTAATTTCCAATTATGGAATGCAAAGGATACAGACCATCGCTTAAAACCTGAAAAACTCATAAACATAATTGCGCTTTCAGAAAAAGTGCTTGGCATGGAAGATCTGGAAGTCGAAGTTGAATATCAATCCGATACCATTGGAAAATACGGTTTGAAATTTGATGGAGAGAATTTTTTGTTAACATCAAAGCAAACCGATTGTTTAGCAAAAGATAATTGCGGAGTTCCAACAGAAAAGAAAAAAGTTCCTTTATCGGAATTGCAAAATGAAAAACAAACCTGTTGCACACCCGGAACAAAATGTTCCTAATTTAATTTTTATAAAATGGAAACAGTACAAAGAAAAGAACATTGGGAAAATATTTATTGCACAAAGCAGGAAAATGAAGTAAGCTGGTTTCAGCAATACCCCAAAACCTCAATGGATTTTGTCGAATTATTTTCTTTGAAAAAAGATTCTAAAATTATCGATATTGGCGGTGGTGACAGTCATTTTGCGGATTCTTTGTTAGAAGCAGAGTATACAAACATTACAGTATTAGATATTTCAGCAAAAGCAATTGAACGTGCTAAGATCAGAATTGGGGAAAAAGCAGCGGGCGTTAAATGGATCGTTTCAGATGTAACAGAATTTGTTCCTACCCAACAATACGATTTTTGGCACGACCGCGCAGCATTTCATTTTTTAACTGAAGAAGCACAAGCGGATAAGTACGTTGAAATTGCAAATAAAGGAATTGCAGAAAATGGTATTTTGGTTTTAGGAACTTTTTCGGTTAACGGTCCAAAAAAATGCAGCGGTTTAGAGATCAAACAGTATTCAGAAACATCTATGTCGGCAAAATTTGAAAAATATTTTAAACGTGTTAAATGCATTACCGAAGATCATCAAACACCATTTAATACCATACAAAATTTTTTATTTTGCAGTTTTAAGAAAGAAAGCAAATGAAAAATATTTTAGTTTTATGTACAGGTAATAGTTGCCGCAGTCAGATCGCTGAAGGCTATTTGCAGTATTTTGCCGGCAGCAAAGCAAAAGTTTATAGTGCAGGTATCGAAACGCATGGCGTAAATCCAAAAGCAATTTCGATAATGAAAGAAGACGGGATCGATATTTCAAGTCATACTTCAAATAACATCAATGAATATTTAAATATTGATTTCGATTTCGTAATTACGGTTTGTGATAATGCAAAGGAAAACTGCCCGTATTTTCCAACAAAAGCAAAAAAATTTCATCATAATTTTCCTGATCCGGCAAAAACAGTTGGAACGGACGAAGAAATCACAACCCAATTCAGAATTGTACGTAAAACGATAAAAACATATTGTGAAACCTTTATAAAAAATAACCTATGATAAAAAAATACTTAGCCGAATCACTCGGTACATTTATTTTGGTGTTTTGCGGTACGGGCGCCATAATTATTAACGAAGTAAGCGGTGGCACCATCACTCATATTGGCGTTGCTATCACTTTTGGTTTGGTTATATTAGCCATGATCTACTCTATTGGTGATATTTCAGGAGCGCACATAAATCCTGCGGTAACAATTGCATTTGCAGTTGCAAAGCGTTTAAAGTGGCATTATGTGATCCCATATATCATTGCGCAAATTATTGGCGCATTTGCGGCTAGCCTGACCTTAAAGTTTTTATTTCCCGCAAATGAATTATTAGGAACTACTTTACCTGCCGGTTCTGCAATGCAATCATTTGTGCTGGAAACAATTCTCACCTTTATTTTAATGTATGTTATTTTAAATGTAACAAGTGGCGCAAAAGAAAAGGGAATAACCGCCGGAATAGCTATTGCATCTGTTATTGCTTTAGAAGCAATGTTTGCCGGACCAATTACCGGCGCCTCTATGAATCCTGCACGATCACTAGCTCCGGCAATTGTTTCCGGACATATAGAATTTTTATGGGTTTATTTAGGGGCCCCGGTAGTTGGTGCTATTATCGCAGTAATGGCAAATATTTTAATACGTGAATAAAGGTTAAGACTTGTTAAACTATTTTTTAAAAGGAAATGCATTTGTAAATTTGATCAATTGAAAAACATTAGCCGCATATTATTATTTTGTTTTGTAATACTAACTGTTACTCCGGCAACAGTTATGGTTTACCGTGCCATAAAAGCGAAATGTGAATTACAATGTTGCAAGGCCGAAGCAAGTGAAAGTTGCGGCATGAGCGATATGGAATGTTGTCCCGGCATGTGTAACCCCACAACTTGTTGCTTTTGCTGTTTTATTTGTACAGTTGATAATAAAAAACTCGAAATAGAATTTTTCGAAAGTAATAATAAGAATCCATTATCAGATGAACAATTCGCTTTATCTGATTTTTCATCGGATTGCTGGCAGCCGCCAAAAAATGTTTAGGTCATTCAAAACATTTTAATTCAATTTATTTTAAACTTCCCGAGTGGGATTCCTTCGGAATAAAAATTAACATTATGAAAAAAATAATAATTATCGGTGCGGCCTTATTGGTAACATCCGGTGCAGTATTAGCAGCAAACAATGTTTGCTCAAGTGATTGTCCAATTTGCCCTCAAGGAACCTGTTGCCCTATGGGCGATTGTTGTCCAGCCTGTGGCGATTGTTGCACTAAGTAATAACGAAACCCCGATGGTAACATCGGGGTTTTTTTGTTTATTCAGTATTTTTTCAGACCTTGAAGAAAATTATTCAGTATGAGTCGCCTGCTTATTTTTTCGTTTTTATTTTTAGGATTATTTGCTTCCTCTCAAGTTGTAAATAACATGGTTGTATTTTGTAACGAAGCTGAGCCATTTACATTAGTATTAAACGGTGAGCGTATCAATATGACACCTCAAACGCGTGTAAGGGCAGAAGGACTTACTTTAAAAAAATATGAGACCAAAGTTATTTTTCAAAATACAAAAATAAGGGAAGCTAATACTACAATTACTTTTTATAGCACGGGTTACGAATGTGAATTCGGTGTAAATAAAAAAGGAAAGAAAACATATAAAATAGAATATTTTACCGAAAAAAAAATTGAGGGCTTCGCTGACAATGAAGCAACCGGAAATAATAACACAAACAATCAAAGCAACGGTTTCGGGAACGCGACTCCTACAAATACAGCTGCGGCGCCTACACTAACCGTTTCGGAAACCAATACTATGTTAACGGGTCCGGGAATATTATCCAATTCTCAGAATACCAATAATACATCCATCAATTCAATAAAATGTAATACACAAATGAGTGACACACGTTTGCTTTCTATAATTGGCGCGGTTAAAGACCTTTCCAACGATACTCTAAAACATGGCAAAGCTATATTAATGATGGAAGGAGCATGCATTACTGTAAACCAATTAAAGCAATTATTAGATACGTTTTTTTCAGAGGACAGCAAATATAATTTTGCTAAACAAGTTTATGAAAGAACAAAAGATAATTCTGAATTTACTAAGCTAACTGAAGCTTTTATGGATGTGGTGGTAAAAAATAAATTTCAGAAATTCTTGCAGAGCAAAAAATAAATGAAAAGTTACTTTTTAATAGTTCTTTTTAGTTTGTTCTCTCTTTTGTCGGAAGCACAGGAAACATTTAAAAAAGAAGCTCCAAAAAAAATGTATCTGGGTTTTGGTGTCGATGCAAGCCTTTCAAATGATGGTCATGGAAGTTTTTATGGCGCCCATTTAAGTTTAGGTAAAGGAAGAAGCAGCTTTAAAGCCGGTCCTGTTATGCACAAGCGTTCATCTGAACTAACAGGCGGCCGTATAAGTTATTCGTATGTTTTAGCTGCTATGGATGGCGAAGAACAATTAGGAATGGGATTTCGCGAATCTAATAATGGTTCGTGGCGGATCAGTTTATATACTTATTTGCAATACATCAATAAAACAAAATTAAGCTATCAGCGTGTAAAAGAAGAAACAGTTCTCTATGCCGGTTCCATAATAAAAGATTGGAATCAGGTACGACTCTCGACAATAGAAGCGGCCATTGGTGCTGAAATGGATGTGAAGTTGTTTAATTATTTGCAATGGAGGACTTGTGTTGGGATTGGTGTTTATTCGTATTTAAATTATATTCCCCGTATGTACCAATCGCAAACTGGATTAATATTTATGATCAGTACCGGTTTGGATATCCCTACGTTTAAGAAAAAATAAGAACATACTTATTCTTTCTTCCCGAAAAGCAGCCGCAGATCTTTTTCTTTTTTAATTGTAAAATATCCTGCATCTGTCCAAAACCACAAAGAATCATTATTTTTGGAAAGCGAAACATTGGTCTCGCCTAATTTTATCCTTAATTCTTTTTTGTCATCTGAAATAAGAACGGCAAGAAATAGTTTATACAATTCTTCAAGATTTTTTAAACCGCCTTTGAAGCGCAGGGATTTATAATCTGTTGAATAATTTTCGTTCTTGTAAGTAAAATGTATAGTTGTATCTGAACCGCTAACGAAATACGACAATTCTACATCACTTTTTTCTTTCTTAAAGCTGCCAACCATAACGGGCTCTACGGTTTCTTCAACAAGTATTTGTCCCTTAAATAAGAAAGGAATAAACAAAAATAAAAGGGTTCTCATTCTTTAAAAGTAAGTGAAAATCTCTTAATTCGAAAACGTTTTATACAAACGTAAGAGGGAAGCTTTACATTATTTTGAATTATTGCAAATTCACCGGGTGTTTTACGAAATGCACTTTAATTTTTCTAATTCTCTTTTGTATTTGCGCTTTTTGATCAGATAATAATTTGAGTCACGGATGATCTGCCTTACATCCAGCCAAATTCCGTAAGAATAATAAGCGCCATTAAAATTCAGGTTCGTGTTTTTCTCAAAAGTAAATCTATAACCTGCCATTCCGGTAACCCCTATCCACCTGAAAGGTTTTATTGCTATTAAGGGTCCTATTCCGGTAACAATTAAACTCGACGATTTATTAAATAATAATTTGTTTGTTTGTGCATCGTACAGTTTTATATTAAATCCGCCTCCTCCAAACTCAGCTTGGATATCCAATTCGAAAAAACGCCTGTCAACTGCAACATACTGATAAAAAAAAGTTAAATATTTCATATCAAGTTGCCTGTTGGCATTAATGTTCTTGTCAGTTTTTGTTTTTACTTTTTGGCGGGAACTGGAAGTGATAACATATCCTCCCAGCCCAATAACATGTTTTTCTTTTATTAATACTCCTAATTGAACCCCGTTAACATTTATTGCAGCATTTCTTATAAACGAATTTCTTTGATCCAAATTAATGTACGGCCTCAACTTTTGAAACCTAAAGATGTGAATACTATGCATTTTTAAACCGGATTTAAGGGAATCTTTCAAATGTTCCTGGCTATTTGGCAGATTCTGAGCAAATAAATCAATATTAAACGATAAAACAAGTAATATGAAACAACTCTTGCTTCTTAAAATTGGTATGGTTTTTAAAATATAATACATCCCTTTATTTGACTTAAAAAAACTACGAAGGTTTAACACCCGGATGATGAATTCTTAATTAGTAAAAGTGCAATTGTTTCCAAATATTCTACTGTAAAAAAGTGGTCATTCAAAAGACACAGGAAATATAGCCTCCGGATAATAAGCCCTTATCTTAGATATCAACCCGGGAATATCGCCTTTAACAAATTTGCAATTTCCATTTACATAAACCTTGCTATAACCGGTTAGTTCGGTAGGTTCATGAAGCTGTTCCAGGAGCTCTTCGTCGAACAGAACAATTTTCCCTTTGTGCAAAACTATTAAAATATCTTCAGGATTCAAATTACTGAAATTGTCAATACCGGTTAAACCATAATTGTTTCGAGCCACTACAATATCTGCATAGAAATTTTCGGCAATTACCCCGGTGTTTTTCACCGGCCAAAACGCGGCCGGTACTGAAGTAACCATATTATGCAACTCGGCATCCGACACCAAATTATTTTGCTTCGCAACACGTAAATGTTTCCAAAGATTCCAGTCACCAGACACAGTTGAATCCGTTCCAAACAGAATTGTTGCTTTATATTTCAGCTTATCAATTTCAGCGGTACGGCCTAAAAGAAAATAGTTTGAATCGGGACACCATACGAGTGCTTTAAATTTAGATGCCTGCTCCGCAGTCATGGCTACACCGTGAACGCCAACAAGGTTTTTCCCGAATAAATTCCAGCGAGTCAGCCGGTCAATTTCATTTTTTGAACTTTTATCAGTTCCTTCACCAATATGTATTACAAAGGGTTGTTTTTTAATAAATGGGCGATTCAATTTAATTTTCCATTTATTTTCTAACTGAACAGAATGCAACACACGGCAGTTTTCCCACACGCTGATCAAACCATTTCCAATGTTTGTTTTTGGACCGTGATTAATTACAGTGGTTACTCCATTTAGAAGATTTTTATAAATTCCCCATTCTATCCTTAGATCCTTCGGAACTTTAAGTACATTATTGATAGTTTGAGCATTCACGCTGTGAATATCGTCTCCCCATTCTACATAATTTGTGTACGTTTTATTTTTTAACTGTGGGAATAAATTAAAATCCAGATGATCATGAGAGTTGATAAGCCCCGGAAAAACGATCGCATTTTTGAATAAAAACCTGATTTTGTCAGGCAGATTTTTTGTTGCAGCATCTGCAGGAACAACAGATCGTATTATTCCATCCGCAATTTGGATATTTACCTTTTGCTTCCTGTCTATCGAATATAAATTAAGCAGCAGCACGTCGCTTGATCAGGTGCATTCCATAAATTATCGGCGTTCCTTCAAATTTTTGATAAACCTCTAACGCTTTATTTTTTTCAAAGTAATGTTTTACTGAAGGATCTATTTTTTTTTCAAGGAATAGTTTCACTTCAATATTTTGCTGATTAAACAGAGATTTTATTTTTTCGATAGGGTGGATGTAATTTTTTAGATTTATGGTTTTGCCATCATAATGAAAGGTCCTGTCTCCTCCTTTTGCAAGTGCATCCGGATGATAATCTGTGATAAAAATATGTCCGCCGGTTTTTAAAATGCGGTTCCATTCGGTAACGCTTTGTTCGATATCTGAGATATGCGCAATGGCAAGGGTGCAGATGATCACATCACAACTTTCATCGGAAACCGAAAGGATCTGGCCCTTTCTCATTAAATGAACGTCAGCTTTCGGAAACTTTTGTTTTAAAATAGTTAGCATGCCTTCAGAAATATCGTGCCCTGAAAGTTGAGCCGGCTTTTGTGTATATATTTTTTTCCAATGCCGTCCCGTCCCGCAGCCGATATCTGCAACAACTTTATTTTTAAAAATGAATCCAGTTGTTAAAGATGCAAATATATCTTCATCAAGATCGAGCATTAAATTTTCAGAGGCAAGATCATATGTTTTGCTCCAAAGGTCATAACCTTTTTGAGGATCCATTTCCTTTACCTTGAATAAGTAACTCTTAACGCGACGCTTAATATTATTAAGTGTGATCATGGAACCGGCTTGAATTTTACAACATTCTTTTGCTAATTTAGTTAAAGGCTGTGGGATATTCAAACTTGTATTTTGATCATAAAACAGGAAAGCTATAAGATACCATTTGGCATAAAACATTATGTTTACCTTTGCAATAAATAAAAAATTACGGTGAAAAATCCGCATTTCGTCATATTAACTCCTGGCTTCTGTAAAGGAGAAGAGGATACCACCGCGGTGGTTTTCCTGCAAAATATTATAAAAGCAATCAATAGGTCATTTCCGGAAATTAAAATAACCATCATTTCTTTTCAATATCCATACACGTCTGAATGCTATTCATGGCATGGAAACCGCGTAATTCCTTTGAATGGAAGAAGCAGTAAAATAAAAAAAGTGATTACGTGGATAAAGGCCTGGCGGAAATTAAAAAAACTAAACAAAACCGAACCGATTTCCGGGATGTTGTGTTGCTGGTTAACAGAATGTTCTTTAATGGGTAAAATATTCGCTACACAAAAAAATATTTCTTTTCTGTGCTGGGCTATAGGTCAGGATGTAAAAAAGAATAACCGGTACCTGAAATTTCTGAAATTGAGGCCAGATCAGATCGCCGTGATGGGTGCACATCAGAAGAATCTTTTGGCCCAATCCGGCTTGAAATGTGAGATGGTAATTGAAAATGGGATGTTCCCTGAAGATTTTCCGGATCCTAAGCCGGGCAATCCTTTTTCAGTCCATATATTGGGTACAGGCTCATTAACCGCTCTTAAAAATTATATTGAGTTTGTAAAAATTATTGAGCTTGTTGCAAAGCGATTTCCGGATATAAAATGTGAAATCATAGGGGAAGGGCCTCAGCGACTGGAATTGGAGAACGCAATCGTCGAAAGGAAGCTGCAGAATTGTATAAAGCTAAGCGGATTCCTGCCACATCGGATCGTTTTGGAAAGAATGTACGAATCGCTTATTTTTTTACATCCTTCCACTTATGAAGGAAATTCAACTGTAATGGCAGAAGCTGCCTATGCCGGAAATCATATTGTTTGCAGGGAAGAAACCGCTCCTAATGATTCAGATCTTATAAATACTTATCAAGATATAGATTCAGCCGCAAAAAAGATCATAGAAATACTTGAACAAAATAATACAAAGCCAAAATCCGAATTATTTTCCTCGATCCATGACAATGCAAAAAAAATTGTGCAGCATCTTGGAATAAGTTAAGGGGAATTTATTTTTCCGATATTAAGTTTAGTGCGGCTTCGAGGACTTGTTCCGGTTTTACCCTGACTAAACAATTAACTTCATTAAATAAACATTTTTCCAACATGCAATTTCCGCAGGGAAGATCAGACGAGTTGAAAAAGTAAGTGTGAGGCAGGGATGGATTTGTCCAGTCGTTGCGTGTAGAACCCAGAATTCCTATTGTCGGTTTGCCAATGCAGTATGCCATGTGTAACAGACCGGAATCATCCGAAACAATTAATTTCACATGGCGTAAAATGTGCAGCGCTTCATCCGTTGTTGTTTTAGAAGTAAGGTCTATAACATTCGTTCCAAGTTTTTCTTTAATATAAGTGGCTTTATGTTTGATCTTATCGATCCCAAGAATCAAAAATTTAGTTTTATCATTTACTTTTTGCAGCCACAATCTGCAAAATTCAATATAATTATCCAACGACCAGTTCCTGTTTTCAAACGCCCCTGCGGGATTAATTACGATATACTGACCTCCTTTTTCTAAACCAAACTTAGTCAACATCGCGTTCTCGTCAATTGATTTAAAACAATCCAGCGTTTTGAATTGTACCGGGACAATTTGTAACGAATTGATAGTATTCCGATATCTCGTCCCGGCATAATTAGCGGAGGTTCTGTCAAATATGGTCCATGCTTTAGCCGGCAGCAGTAATCTTATTACTTTTGAAAGCCTGTGATTTTGAAGATCAATTAAAACATCATATTTTTTGAAGAAAAGAAATGGCCAAAGACTAAAAAAATGTAACAACTGTAATTTCGTATTCCTTTTTCCTTTAAGTGAATAGATTTTATCGAAAATAGTAAAACATTCAGGTATTTTTTCCGCCTCTTCTCTTACTAACAGATCTATTAATGTTCCGGCAGGTAACTTTTTTCTCAGGTCATATAAGTAGGGCATCGCGATCATAACATCTCCGCTTGCCTGCAGTCTTATAACCAAAATTTTTTTTATTGGCTGTCCTTTTGCAGGGAGTTTATATTTAATATGCTTTGACAATTGTTTCAAAAAATAAAATTGGATCTATCAAGTTAAGCGGCTTAAAATTAATTAAATTAAAATAGTTTTGTGTATTTTACATAATTATGGAAATACTTTTGTTTAATTAAGGTTTAATATGATTTTGATGTAATTGTTTTAATAAGGATTAATGATTAATTTAGATGTAATTCCTTACAAATGGCAAAAATACTACTATTTAATCCCCGAAGCGCTAAGCATAAACCCAGAATACCAAACAGTATTTTGCAAGTGGCCGCATCTGTTGAAGGGAAATATGACTATGTGATAGTAGACGGAAACCTGGAGGAAAACCCTTTTAAAAAGATCGAGGATTATTTTAATTCGGGCGATTTTAATTATTTCGGAATTACAGTTATGCCGGGTCCGCAATTAAAACAAGCGATACCTTTTTCGAAAAAAATAAAGAGTTTATTTCCGAACGTAAAAATTATATGGGGCGGGTATTTTCCATCGAATCAACCTAAAACGGTATTAGAGTCGGAATTTGTGGATGTAATAGTTAATGGTCCCGGCGACAAATCTTTTCCTTTATTAATTAATGCGTTTGAAAACAATTCCTCTCTCGAAACAATCAACAATCTTATTTATTTAAGGGAAGGAAAAATGTTTTTTACTAAAAAAGATGAGCTCTATGATCAAGACGAACTTCCGGCTTTACCTTATGAAAAACTGAATACTTTTTATCCGATTAAAAAATATCTTGGTAAAACCTATCTTGGATCTAAAACCATAGCATATCATTCAAGTATTGGTTGTCCGTTCACTTGTTCATTTTGTGCAGTGGTTCCTATTTATAATGCAAGATGGAGAGGCAAATCTCCTATAAATATTTACAACGACATAAAGTATCTTAAGGAACAATTTGGTGGTAATGCAATTGAGTTTCATGATAATAATTTTTTTGTTTCCGAAAAAAGAACAGTAGAATTTTGCCGTTTAATTAAAAAGGAAAACATGATATGGTGGGGAGAGGGCAGAATTGATACGATTAATAAATATAAAGATGAGTCACTTCAATTGATGAGGGAATCAGGATGCAGAATGATTTATTTCGGAGCTGAAACCGGTGATGACCAAACTCTGGCACAAATAGATAAAGGCGGGACGCAAACCGGCGAGCAGATCCTTTCCTTCGCAGAGCGTCTGGGAAAATTCGGAATTATTCCGGAGTATTCATTTATACTCGGATTACCTGCTCCTACCGAAGAAGAAGTAAACCGGAAAATTGACAATGAAATTAAATTTATAAAAAAAGTAAAACGACTAAATCCGGCAACTGAAATAATTATGTATGTATATAGTCCGGTTCCGACAGTAGGTTCAGAGCTTTTTGATGCTGTGAAAAAAGATGGGTTTAAATTTCCTGAAAAACTGGAGGATTGGATTTCCGGTGACTGGGAAAATTTTGATCTGAGAAAAAATCCGTTAACTCCCTGGCTGAAACCCAACATGATAAATAAAATAAAAAATTTTGAAACGGTGATCAATGGTTATTCTCCAACTCAAACTGATGTCCGCTTAAATATTTCCCAGCGCTTTTTTTTAAGAAATATAAGCAAGTGGCGATACCATAGTGGGGTTTATAAATTACCTTATGAAATTAAATTATTTCATAAGATCTGGAAATACAGGCAGCCTGAAATTGAAGGTTTTTGAACACGAAAAAACATAATTTTATTAATAAAAATAAATTTAAATGAGCGACCAATTATATGAAGAACTTAAAATAAACAAACCGAATGCTCCCGTTTCGCTCTTAAAAAAAGCAATACTGGAAGTAATTTGCTATTATGATGTTTTTGATCATCCCGTAACACTCATCGAAATAGAAAGGAATCTTTCATTTCCGGTGAAGAACTTTTCCCTTATTCAAGAGCTAAATGAATTGAAGACTAAAAACATTATAAAAAACGTTGATGGGTATTTCTTTTTAAATTCAAGGGACGCAAACATTACAAGAACGAGATTAGAAAAGGAGGAGTTGGCGCGAAAAATATCAGGAAAAGCTTATTTTTTCGGCAGAATAATCGGTTCATTTCCTTTTGTGCATGGAGTTTGTATATCAGGCTCTTTGTCGAAAGGTGTGCTTGAAAAGAATGGTGATGTTGATTTTTTTGTTATTACCTCGTCTCAGCGCTTATGGGTTTGCCGGAGCTTTCTTATCCTATTTAAGAAACTGATCTTATTTAATTCGCGCAAATATTTTTGTGTTAATTATTTTGTAGATAAGGATGATCTGTTCATCCCGGATCATAATATTTTCACAGCAACTGAAATAAGTTCGCTTCTTCCCGTAATAAATTACGATGCATATAGCGGATTTTTAAATAAAAATCGATGGATAAAACAGTTCAGGCTAAACTTGATTCCGCATGATCGTAATAAGTGTAAACCTTACAATAAGAATATAATTAAGAAAGGTATTGAATTTGTTTTGAATGGGAAATTAGGGGAGAAAGTCGATAATTGGTTTTTCAAATTAACTTTGAAGCGCTGGAAAAAGAAATTTCCGGATTTCAATTTAGAAGAATTTGATTTAAATCTGAGATCCCGAAAAACTGTATCTAAACATCATCCGAGAGGCTATCAGCAAAAAGTGCTGTTAGCATACGATGAAAGAATGACCGGTACATTGAATTTACTAAAGAAAAATAATTCATAAGGTGGAAATGTCATTATGAAAATATTATTGACGCACTCCTATTTTTTAAAGCTGGATATAAAACAATATCAGGCTCAAACGCCTTACCCGCCATTGGCCACTTTATATGCTGCGGCTTTTTTGAGAAAAAATAATTTTGATGTTAGCTTCTTCGATACACAATTTTGTAATTCAGGAAAAGATATTGTGGAAGTATTGAAAAAAATAAAGCCCAATCTTTTTGTCATATGTGATGATAGTTTTAATTATTTAAGCAAAATGTGTTTGACAAACATGAGGGATGCAGCCTTCGAAATGCAGCGGATTGCCAAACAAAATGGATGTAAAGTTGTTGTTTCAAGCTCGGATGCTGCTGATAATTATGAAAAGTACCTTAATGAAGAGGGAGCGGATTTCGTGATCTCAGGAGAAACAGAACAAACTTTACTCGAATTGGCTTGTTATCTTGAAAAGGATAACAAACAATTTGATGAGATCAAGGGACTTATTTACAAGAAAAATAATACGACCATTAAGACTACTTCACGGCCGCTCATGAAGGATCTCGATCAATTACCTTATCCCGCTTGGGATCTTGTAGATATTTCCTCTTATAAAAAGATCTGGCAAAAAAAACACGGATATTTTTCAATTAATCTTGTTACTACGCGCGGCTGTCCGTTTAAATGTAATTGGTGTGCTAAACCTGTCTATGGGAACCGTTATAATTCGCATTCTCCCGGATATATTGTTGGGCTTATTGAATATTTGCAGCAGAAATTTGAGTTTGATCACATTTGGTTTGCCGATGATATTTTTGGATTGAAACCTGGTTGGCTGAAGGAGTTTGCTGATCTAATGAAAAAAAACCAGATTGAAATTTCTTATAAAATACAATCCCGCGCTGACCTTTTATTGGAAGAGGAAAACATTAAATATCTTTCACAATCAGGATGTGAAACAGTTTGGATGGGAGCGGAAAGCGGTTCGGAAAAAATTCTCGATGCGATGGATAAAGGAATAACGGTGGAACAAATTTATGATGCGGTTGAAAAATTAAAACAGCAAAAAATTAAACCTTCTTTGTTTTTACAGTTTGGTTATCCGGGTGAAACGATGGAGGATATAAGTTTAACCATTAAAATGGTGAACAAGTTGGTGCCGGAGGATATTGGTATTTCGGTTTCATACCCCTTGCCGGGAACGAAGTTTTATGAAAAAGTGAAGAACGAACTGGATCAAAAAGCTAACTGGAAGGATAGTGATGATCTTGATCTGATGTTTAAAAATACATTTAGTCATTTGTTCTACAAACAATTGCACCGGTATATTCATAAATCGTACAGGGGGAGACAATCTTTAAACGTATTTAAAAATTTTATTTTATTTTCGAACAAAGACCATGTATCATTAAAGAGATTGTTTGGTTTTCCTTTTTACTTTGCCGGCGCATATAGGGAAAAACTAAAACTTAAAAAACTTGGACCAAAGTTACCGGACAATTTTTTTAAATTAAATCCACTGGAGCCGGAAATAAAAATTTAAAGATCCGGTTTTTACATTTTTAATACATTTGATTTACCTGAAAAAAATATGCAAGACAAATTGAAATTTCAAGGAGATGACCTCTTAACATTAGTTTTTAAATGGAGAAAAAGCCTTTTTATATTCGTTGCTTTGTCCGTAACAAGCGCTGTAATTTTTTCTTCGGCTTTTTTTATAGATCCATTATATAAATCGGAAGTGATTTTATATCCTCCTGCCACCAATTCCAATAAAATACTCATTGATTATGACACGCGTTTTGGCGCTGATAAAGAAATAGATGAGCATCTTCAAATTTTGCGATCCGGGATCTTGAAAGACTCGATCATAAGGAAATACGCGCTTATGAGCCGATATAAAATAAATCCGGCCGGAAATTATCCTCTTGATTATCTCTATAAAAAATATGATGACAGAGTAATATCAGATAGAACTTCATTTAATGCAATCTCTGTAACAGTATATGATTCAAGTGCTGATACTGCAGCCATAATAGCCAACGATATTGTTGTTTTAGCGGATAAAGTTAAAGAGCAGATCCTGAAAAGAAATTTAAGGTCAGCTTATGAAGCACTCGAAAGACAGTACTTTTGGATGAAATCTGCATTAGATTCTTTCAGGGCGGATCTAAAAAATTTAAAAAATTCTGAAACAGACCTTGAAACAAAAATAAGCAGACAGCAATTGAGAGAGGAAGCAAAAGTGAAGCAGGAAATTCCGGTGATTTCTCTTTTAAATAATTATGAACTCAAGCTAGAAGATTTTAGCAACATCGAAGTAAAATATTATGAGGCCAAACAAAAATTAGACGACAAGTTCCCTGCTTCTTATGTAATAACTCCTGCAAAGGCCATCTCGAAAAAAGTTTATCCAAGCAGGTGGCTTATTATTATTATCGCGGGTATGACTTCACTTTTAGTTGGGATCACTTTTGTTTTTTGTGCTGAAGGAATAAAACATTTAAAAGCGGAAGACAATGTTTAACCTTTCGAAGCAATTATATTTTAATGTCTTCACAGGTCTGTTCATCTTTGGATTATCTTTTTATATGATTAGGGATGCGGCAGGAACTATGAACATACTTTTTATTATTTCTTTTATACTTGCGGGGTTTCTTCTTTCTTTTTTCGATCTTTCTATCAGTTATAAATTGCTTGTTTTTCTGATCCCTCTTTCTGTAAAATTCACTTTTCCAAATTCAACTGCAACTATTCTTTTACCCTCCGAATTTCTAACAGGACTACTGGCAATTGCATTTTGCTTCTCTTATTTTTTTAAGGTTCCGGTGATAGACAAACAATTTTTAAAACATCCGCTTACGATCTTAATAGTGTTCTATGTTTTTTTCCTGATCATCAGTGCCGCCTTTTCCGGTATGCCGATTGTATCGCTAAAAGCGGTGATCGTAAAAACAACTTATATGATCGTTTTCTATTTTCTTACTTACATGGTATTAAAAAAGGATGCATTGATTGGCAGTTCTTTTTTTGTAATTTACGGTATGGCACTTATTCCGGTAATTATGTTTACACTGATGAACCACAGCATTTATGGATTTTCCAAAGACACTTCCAATACCGCAACACTTCCTTTTTTTTCCGACCATACAATTTACAGTGCTTGTATTTCTTTTATTATTCCTCCCCTCATAATTCATTTGATCTTTTCAAAATCGTTAAGGTTGAGCCGCGTAAAAATAATTTTATTTTCAATTTTAATACTATGGCTTTGTGTCGGGGTTTTCTTTTCTTATTGCCGAGCTTCATGGTTAAGTCTTGCCGCAGGTGGTTTGTTCTGTATTATGATTCTAATGAGAATAAAAATAAAATGGCTAATAATTTTGTTTCTATCAGCAAGCCTATTTACGATTTTTAATCGTAATCATATCGTGTCTGTAATTAAACAAAATAAAAGTGATTCTAATGCTAAAAATGCGGATTTAATTCAACAAACGAAATCCATTGCTAATATAACCAACGATCTGTCAAATGCTGAACGTATTAACCGGTGGTCGTGTGCCGTGCGAATGTTTTGTGATAAACCTTACACAGGCTTCGGTATTGGTACATATCAATTTGAGTATTTACATTATCAGCGGAAAAAGGAAATGACTTCACTAAGTGTTAATTCGCCATATAATAATAAATCCGGACGCGGAGGTTCAGCGCATTCGGAATATCTGTTAGTGTTATCTGAATCAGGTGTTTTTGCTTTCCTTTCTTTTATAGGTATCATACTATCGGCTTTATACATTGGCATGAAAACTTATTACGGTCGTGATTCTCAGAATTCACGAATAGTTTCTCTAATGGCGCTCTCGGGATTAGTGACATACTTATCTCATTCTTTATTCAATAATTTTCTTGATGTTGACAAAGCCGCTTTTCTATTTTGGTCGTCGTTAAGCATGTTAACCGCTGCAAGTATCAGTATGAAACAGTCTGCCTCATGAACGAAATAATTTCACAGGAACAAAATGTAAGTGAAGCTTTTTCAAGGCAAGCAGTCCATTTTGATAACTATGACCTTCAAAATCCGGTCATACAGCGAATGCGAAAGCAAGTGCATACCCACTTACTTTCTTTATTAAATCCGGGTGATCAGATTCTTGAATTGAATTCGGGTACGGGTATTGATGCAATTTTTCTCGCGCGGAATAATTTTTCGGTTCACGCGACAGACAACGCTGAAGGAATGTTGAAAATGATCAAACAAAAAATCACGGCACTTGGGTTAGAGAAGAAAATAAGTCTACAAAAATGTTCATTTAATGATCTTGAAGATATTAAAGGGAAAAAATTTGATCACATTTTTTCTAATTTTGGCGGATTAAACTGTTCTGAAAATATTGACATTGTAATAAAACAATTTGAAGATCTTCTGAAACCGGGTGGTAGAGTTACCTTGGTTATCATGCCAACTATATGTCCGTGGGAATTGCTGCTTGCGCTGAAAGGAAATTTTAGAACCGCATTCAGGCGTTTGACGAAAAAAGGAGTGCGTTCGCATCTTGAAGGAATTTATTTTGATACGTATTATTATAGTGCCAGGCGTGTATTAAATGCGTTTGATAAAAAGCTCTATGAAAAAATCTGCATCAAAGGTCTGGCGATTTTGAGTCCTCCGCCTTACTTGGATAAGTTTTGCAAAAAATATCCTAAAATATTCAAAATGCTCTGCAGGGCCGAGGAAAAAATCGATCAACTTCCTCCTTTCAATTCATGGGCTGACCATTTTATAATCAGCATGAGAAAAATGAATTAGTTCCAATGGCCGAAATTAGAAATGGACTTTAATTCGTTACCAAAGCCTTTTGTTTTCAATTATTGAATAGAATTTAATTCAAGAGCCTATAGAGTTTTTTTATTTTTCCTTTGCTAAAGTAGAAATTATATCCCAGATGAATTGAAAAATAAAAGAAAGAACTAATTTGTTCATTGTTGATTTTTACCGGTATGTTATAATGGAAATTAGGTTCGAATTCTAAGTTTTTTATTTTTATTGAAACCGGCAAACTAAATTCAAAATCAACCAATTTAAATTTGTTTTCATTTACATAGCCTGCAGGGTAATCAGTATATATGGGAAGAAAAGCCTGGCTGGCAAGAGTAGTAAGCCATTGTGGTTTCAATGAAACATTCCCGCTTTTTAAAAAAGAAAACAAATTAATTTCACTATAAAGATTAATATCAGTTTGATAAACGTTTACATTTCCAAACATATAATAAAAAGAAGGTTCAATATTTATCCAGCCCAGATCATAATTTACATTGGCCTCAATGTAATTTGCGAGAGCTTTTTTTACATAAGAATTATTAGTATTAAAAAACCATCTTTCATAACCCAATGAACCGTAAAATCTATCTGTAAATTGCCGTTCATAACCTAAACCAATATCGGTTTTTGCATAAGGCTTTGGCATTGCGCTCCATATATAACCTGTATAACTTAAGAAAAATCCTTTTCCTGTTTTATATATCAGATTATTTTCAAAACCAAATTGCTTTCTGCCGAAATCTCTGCCCCAAAAAGTAACTTTGCTGTTGTAATCACTGCTTACTTCAATGCTGGGTGTAATTTCCTTCAAAGAATCAATAAGATCAATTATTGAATCATTTTTTGTGATCTCCTTCTTGTTTTGCGACTTAATTACAATCGAACACAAAAAAAACATGCTCACTAAATATTTTATTTTAGTTTTTCTAGTGGCCCGCATATTTAAAAGTTTCGGTATAAATATTTTTTGCTTTTAATGCGAATGCTCCTTTAAAGCCGGATTTAATTTTAATTTGCTGAATGGTCCACGAATTTTCGTTATCAAAATTGGGGATAGAAATCGGTAAGTTTAAAAAAGAATGAAGATCATAATTTGGAAGTGGCTTTGTAAATCCGTCTGCGAGCGCCTTAATAACTGCTTCTTTCATTGTCCAAAATTTGAAAAGCATCGACAATTGTTCCTGTTTATTAATTTGCATTTCAATTTCTTCCCGCTCTTTCTTTGAAAAATAATTTGCAGTGAAGGAATGTATATCATCAATGTTTCTTATTTTTTCAACATCAACTCCAATGAATTCACAATTCGAAATGCCTGTCAAAAATATGTTATCGCGATACGACAGATTAAAGTATAAAGGTAATGGCAATTGATTTTTCAAATAAGGTTTATCATTGATGCCTTTTGAGAATTTTATCTCCGCCGGAGGAATTTCAACATATTTACTCAAAATAACTCGTAAAAAATAATGCGCTGTAATATAACGGAGGCTGTCAGCTTTATTTAAAAATAATTTAGAGCGCGCTATTTCTTCTTCTGAAAGGAATTGCAGTGCAGCATCGGTGTTAGTAATTACATTAGAAGAATCAAATATCCACAAATGAAACCACTCTTTTTTATCCGGAATGTGCAAATTCATTAGTGAACAAATTTTGCAGGAGAGCCCGCCCATTTTGTATTGGAAGGAATAGATTCGCCTTTCATTACCAGCGAAAGCGCATCAATAGAAGAGTTTTCTTCCATCACCGAATCATACAATACAACAGACATTGCACCAAGGGAACAGTTTTTTTTAATATACAGATCCGACATCTTCATTACTCTATCTTCAAACAAATGGGTTTGTATTGTTGCAAGCTGGTTTAAACAAACATTATCCTCAATATGTACCAGATCAAATTCGGTGATCTCGGTTGTATCCATAAAAACTTTTTTTCCTATTTTGCTTCCCATTAGGCGGAAGAAACACGGAGCGTAAGGGGTTCCGAGAAACATATTCACTAACATTGGATACACCATGCTTTCGCATAAAGAGTTTATAAATTCATTTTTCCAGACAAAAACACTCCATAAAGGTTTGTTGGAAGGCTTGCATTTCCCAATTAAAGTCCATTTAAAAGCTGCTGTAATAAACGGAGTTAATAACATTAATCCAAATAAAAGAAGCGGAGCAATTAAAATAACATAAAAAAAACTTTCTATTAAAAGTACATCGTAAATTAATTTATAAAAAATGGCCAGTAAGCTAATAGAGAACGCTAATGGTAAAGTTATTTTGAAAAATTCTATTATCCCGCGCTTTGCAACTAATATTTTTGTTGGATTAAAAGTAAGTTCTGATGGGAAATCTTGACTTGCCTGCCGCTGCGGTAAATACATGGATGGTGAACCCAACCAGGAAGCATTATTGTTTTTTTCAGAAGAAATATTTATTGGGGCAACAGAAAGAACACCAATTAAACTGTTGTTTCCAATAGAATCTCCACAAGCTAATACAGCGCTGTTACCAATAAATGTTTTACTGCCAATAGATGTTTTTCTTAAAAACATTACACCATTTCTTACCACAGGCGATCCGATACTTACTGAGTCAGCTAAAAAACTTCCTTCGCCTATGTCCAGCAAATCCGTTGAGATCTGATTTACAGTGGAAATTTCTGCACGCCATCCTATTTTAGCTCCCATTAATCTTAACCATGACGGCAAATAAATTGTTGCATAAATTGATTTAAAAGAAAGTAAAACAAAATGCATGATCATATCAACAGTCCATTTTTGAACATACCTAAAGCTGTATACGCTAAAGTCAGCTTCTTTTGCTTTGCCAATGATGATCCATTTTATAAAAGCAATAAGCACGCAAAATAAAACGACGTAAACCGCGGCGCAGGGAATAGTAAGAAAAAGCGCGTAATGAAATCCATAATTTAAATCTATTTCATATAAAGTAAATCCAAAAGGTACCATTAGCACCAATGGAAATAATAAAAGGAATAATATTGCAAAAAATTGAACGCCCAGGTATAAAAAGAAAGGCATTCCTTTTTTTTCTTTTGTAAAGAGTTTATCAAACTTAGAATTGTCTGTTTTTTTTGCAGGAGAACCTTCCCAATTTTCCCCTTCAGGGATTCCGTCACCGGAAGGTAATAATGATAGATCGCCTAGTGTGGAATTATCGTTCATAACACTATATTCTGAAACTACTGATCGGGTACCCACAAAACAATTTTTTCCAATGGATATTGGACCAATAATAAGCTGGCCGTTTTCTACCGTATAACCTGTAAGATGAGCTTCCCGCGAAATACTGGAATTTTCTCCTATTTCTAACAGATCAAAAATTCTTATCCGGTCGGAACCCAAATAAGCGTTCTTACCAATTTTAGCTCCCATTAATCTGAAATACAAATTAAGAAATGGAGTGCCTGACAAAAGTCCCAATGGAGTCATATCAACAAATTTTTTCACCAGCCAAAACCGGAAATAATACCAACCCCACAAAGGATGAGAGCCTTCTTTAAATTTGCCAATGACGAGCCATTTTACAATAATGGAAACAATAATTAATGCGGGAAAAGTTGAAATTACAAAAATCGATGAAAGAGTGATTTGCCAGTAAGGGGTAATTTCAGGATAGATCCTTTCAATAACAAACGGGCTTAGTAAACCGGTTGAACTTACCAATATGAATAAAAAAAAAGAAAGTGTTTGCAAAAAGACAACGAGATTAAAAACAGGTGTTGTTGTTGTTTTTATTTCTTTTTTTGGTTTTTGTTTAGAAGTAAAAATTCCGTCGGAATGAGTATGTTCTATATGCTGAGATAGTTTTTCTATTGTGCGAAATGTATAAACATCCTGAACCGAAATTCTTTGAAATTCTTTTATCTTTCTCAGATCTGAAATAACAAGAGAAGCGAGTAAGGAATGCCCTCCAAGATCAAAAAAGTCATCCGTAACAGAGATTTCCTGAGAAGAAAAATATTTTTGCCAGATCCCGTGAATTGCTTTTTGTAAATTACCGGTTGGCTCAATAATTTTTCTGTTATTATGTTTTATTTCAAATACCGGTTCAGGAAGTTTTTTACGATCGGTTTTACCGCTTGGTAGTACAGGAAAATGATCCACAGCCACAAACACAGTAGGCACCATATAAGAAGCAAGTTTTGTTTTCAAAAAATCTTTACACGCTTCTTCTTTTAATGCGAGTGTTGTATCCTTTAATAAAACATACGCAATTAGCCGCTGTACTTTAAAGGTATCTTCTTTTACAGCAACTACTGCGTTTTTAATATTTTCGAACAACATTAATTGTGATTCAATTTCCGAAAGTTCTATTCTGTATCCTCTAAGTTTTACCTGTGAATCGATACGGCCAAGAAATTCGATCTGCCCCTTTTCATTAAATCTTGCCAGGTCACCGGTGCGATAAATTCGATTGGGAAAATCAGGATTAATTTTGAGTTTTGGCTGAATGAATTTTTGTAATGTAAGTTCTTCTTGTTTCAGATAGCCTGTTGCCAAACCTTTTCCGGCGATACATAATTCACCCGGAACACCATTTGGAACCAAATTTTGTGAATTGTCGGTAATGTAAACCGCGTAATTTATAACGGGACGACCAATAGTGATTTTTTCGTCGGGTTTAAAATCGGCATAGGTTGCAATAACGGTTGCTTCTGTCGGACCATATGTATTAACAATGCGAAGAGTTTCTCTATGCCAATTGAGTAAAAGTTCGTGTGGACAATTTTCACCGCCGAGAATTAATAACTTCAGAGAGGGCAGAGGCGGTTTCATCATAAATAGCATTGTAGGAACCGTAGATAAAACGGAAATGCTATTTTGATCTATGAAATCGGAAAGATCACTTCCGGAATGCATAATGTCTTCATTCACCGGAAAGAGAGTTGAACCCGAAGCAAACGCCAGCCAAATTTCTTCTACCGAAGCATCAAAAGCAACTGAGAAACCCTGCGCCACTTTTTCATTTGGGTTTAATTTGAAAATTTCTTTTTCCGCTTTTACCAGGTTTGAGGCTGAAGCGTGCGGAATAACAACACCTTTAGGCCGTCCGGTAGAGCCGGAAGTATAAATTATATAGGCGGGAGATGAATAAGGAATTTCAATTTCCGGATTATTTTCACGGGAATTTTTTGTTAAAATAGAATTTAATTCATTTTCAATATAAAGAATTTTTCCGTCAAAATTAGTATGAAAATCTTTTAGTGAGGATTGCGACACAAGGAATTTTACTCCCGCATCTTCTAAAATATAATGCACCCTGTCTTCGGGATATCCCGAATCAATAGGGACATATGCTGCGCCGGCTTTGAGTATTCCTAACATTGCAATATAAACTTCGGGCGAACGTTTTAAATGAACACCAATAAAATTACCGGGCTTTACACCATTTTCAATAAAAAAATAAGCGAGGCGATTGGCTTTTTTGTTTAGCTCATCATACGTTAATTTTATATTGTTAAAGTGTACCGCGGAACCGGAATCATATAGTGACACATTGTTTTCAAACAAACTATGAAGCAATTGTTCTTTGCCAACAATATCATCTGTTTTTGCATTGGCGTACAATTGAATTTCATTTGTTTCTTCAGGTAAAATATAATTTATTTCGTTTAGTAGAATCTCCGGATTATCATTTGTTTTATTTAAAATAGTAAAAAAATGTTGCGTTGCTTTTTTAAATACAGTTTCAAAAAACGCTCCGGATTTGCAGTTAAAAGAAATCTTATTAATTCCATCTGTTTCGGTTATAGCAATAAGGTATGTTCCGGTTGATTCGTTATCAGTAAACCATTCGATATTAAAGGAGTTTATTTTTTTGTCTGATTGATTTAATACGTTCTTAAATTTAATATGAACATCATTTCGTAATCCGGAAAATGTTTGCAGTCCGGAAATGTTAAAAACTTCTTTTCTGCTCATTTTCTCGTTTCCATCTAACCAAATATTGAGAGTTATGGTTTCAGATAGAAAAGAAGAATATTTAGAAAGGAGGATAACAACGGAGGATATATAGGAATCTAATTGTATACCCTCAATAAATGAATCTATAAGGGGTTTATTATTTGTTTCTTTTTTTGACAAGCTGAACGTTTTTTTCAAGCATTAGTGGTACTTTTAGACTCTTATTTAGAACAAAGGTTTAATGTAATTAAATGTTTAAATGAAAAAAACATCAATAACAAAAAACCCCGTTGCAACTATGGGGTTTGCAATGGGCTACGCTTTTTTTGTGGTACCTTCAGGAATAGAACTTAAGCTTATAACTAACTGTTTACGATAATAGTAAATTATTTTGCCGGGCTAATGTGAAACATAAGTTTTGGATTCTAAAAAGTATTAGGCTATCTGCATTATTTTGTTTGTTTTTTAAATACTAAAAGGCGAAGTGTTGGCTTACTTTTTGTCTCAAATGAAGTTGGATAATTATCGCCTAGGTCGTAACAAATTGTCAACTGTTCGTTTTCAAACTTATAAATTGCAGTGACATGTTTTCCTGAGTTGTCCCCTTCCTTTTCGTAAAAGTCCATTTTATTATTTCCATATTTTAAAACCCCTTTGCCAAAACTCTTGTAACGACCCTCGTCAATACGAGTATAACTGGTGTCTGTTAAGATGACTTTTATCTTTTCAAGATCAACTGGGGGTAATTCTTTTCCGCCTATTTCTCCTCTTATAGCTGTCCAGGTACCGCTTAGACTATTTGAGATTTTTTTTGTCGTGGAGCAACCAATTGCTAGGCAAATAAAAATAAATATTAATGCTTGTTTCATATGTCTGTTTTTTACCTTGGAATGCAAGCAGGCGTCCTTTTGCTAAGTCCAATTTACACATTTGAGCGTTAATGCGCAAAAAATAGAGCGTAGTTGCTGTTAGCCCTAACAGTAGATTAGAAAAACCTTTTCAAACGAACTATTTTCAGGATATCTTGATATAAATTAGTTCTACATTTTAAACCTTCGCCTGCAATCATTTAAAAAAGAAATTGATGTTTCTAATCTTTCAAGCGGTTGTTATACTATTAAACTAACAACATCTGACAAACTACAATATCATTCTAAATTCATAAAAGAATAAATCAGACTCCGACCACATGACTTTTTTCATTTCTCCAATGTAAAACTGGGTTAGGGAAGGGGAGTTGTTAAACAAATTGATTTTCTTATTCATGACTTCGCTCCGCCACCTTGAACCGAATTGTGATCAGTGTTTTTTTATCTTAAGCTTTCGTATACTTTTACAAACCAGTTACTCAGCAAAAAAACTTATTAGTTCGACACTTTGACTCCTTGGGCTAAAATAATAAATGTATAGAACCGCTGAGGAAAAGGATAAGAAAAACCACTAAAAGTACAATTAACACGACAACAGTTACGACTAACCAATCGATACTTTTTTTATGTTCTTCCTTTTTCAAAAGTGGATAATAGGTCTTTATGCTTCCTGGATCTTTCCAAATTTGGAAATTAGATATTATATTAATCCTTTTAAGAATTGGTAAAAAATCTTTTTTTTCATTGCTGTCTGTAATTATTTTGTTTTCAAACTCAGGAATTTGGGTACTTGAATTTTTTTTGGTTTCACTTACCTGTATTACTTCAGACGGAAGTTTAGTCTTCAGAGCTCTTACCTCCACTTTTGAATGCTCATAATTATTTGAAACAAAAAACCCTTTAGTATATCTTCTTTTTTGTAATGAAAATTTTGTATTACAAGAACTTAGGATAAGGTAAAT
>DATMPR010000350.1:0-3268 GCA_035567575.1 Bacteroidia bacterium | reverse complement strand
GCAGAGTATGACCCGGCAACAGGCAATATTTTGGCAACAGGAAATTACAAAAATGCCTCAAAGGATGGGGAGTGGAAACGTTACAAAAACGGAAAAGTAGTTGGCACTGATACTTATATAAATGGTACGAAACAGTAAATCTTATTATTAAAATTATCAAATTGCATTATTAACTTAGACCCGAATTTTAAATATTCTTTTTTTTGTTTATATTCACATAGTTACTGTGCAACACGAATTTAGGTTTTCAGGCTTATGAAAAAATTCCTTTATCTGTTTTATTTTGTGATTTTGGCTGCATTATGTAATTCACAAAATTATTATTATAATAATGCATCAACCGGTAACGCTGGGCAATCTATTATTGATAAGGATACCAATATGTTTCTATATCACGGAAACAGGCTTGAAAAATATGATAAAAATTTTATACCCTTATGGGAAAAGACTTATTCCGGGATTAATTTTCAAAATATTCTTTTATCAAAGACCGGAAGTTTGTACTTCCTGTCGGGAGATTCAGTTTTTGGGAAATTAAATGCTGATGGAAGCATTGCCTGGACTAAAGCGGTTTCCAAAGGAGTGACTTTAATTGCGAGTACCTCGGCAACTATTTCTATGGTTAATTTTACTTCCGGTTTTTCTACCGGAAGTTTATTCCTTGACAGAAATGGTGATCTGATAATCACTGGAAGTATAGGGGGATCAGGTTTTCCGATGGGATGTTCACAAGGATTTTTTTTTAAATGTGATACTTTAGGAATCTTTAAAAAGGCCTCACTTTTTGGACCATTGTACACGCCATATGATCCCATGGGAATAGTTGGCATGAAAGATTCGCTCGGATATTATAAATTGCTTTATCAAGTTGAGGACAATTATGCTTATCCATCTTTTTCGTTGTATTGGGGTCAACTAACTTACTCGGATTATACTGATTCTTTAGTAGCCATGCATCCGATTGGATTGATAACAGGGAATTTGCTAGCAATCAGGACCTTTAAATCCAAAATAAAAGATGTTTATTATAAAATAACTACTTTTTCTGCCGGGCCTTCAACCGGAATAATTGTTTGTAAAGAACGAAATGATTGCCAACTATGGAGATTTGAAACTTATTATTCGAATTCATACTCGTTTTCTAATATAGATGAGGATGAAAAAGGAAATGTTTTCATTACATTGTCGGAAGGGTATCCCGCTGCCGGTGGTTTCATGCGAATAGATTCCAACGGTATTTGTAATGGGAATTTAATTCAGTATAACGGCATTTCCGGGTCATGGGCAAGGGTCTTCAATTTCAACAATTATTTTATTGATGGAGATGGGGCTTCTCTATCTAATCTTTTGCTCATAGGTAAATTTGATTCTACGCTAAATATCGCCTGTACCTCCACAGTTAATTTAAGTCCATTATTTGCCGGTTATGGATGCGGTTCTTCTAGCGCAGTTCCCAAATCTTATTCAATCAGTTCAATTCCATTTGTGAACTATAGTGCAACAGTAACATCTGTTTCAAATTTTTCCATAAACCCAAATTTCTGCCTCACACTTGGGACTAAAGAAATTTCCGGACTGGAGGATAATATTACTGTTTATCCAAATCCAGCTAATGAAAAGATCCATCTTGCTAATAAGGAAAACGTTCGGGTTCTTGAAATTTCTTTATTCGACTTATATGGAAAACAAATTTTGAAATGCGATAATTGTTCTTATCTGGATATTTCAAAATTTGCAACGGGAATTTATTTGCTAAAAATAAATACCCAAAACGGCGAAATTCATAAAACGATCATAAAACAATAACGTCTTTAATAATTCAATGCACTAATTAGAATTGATTACTTATGTTGTGTTTAATGATAAGTATAAAGCGTATAATTTTGAAAAATACTTAAAATCAGGTTCTGGAAGGGCATTTGCCTAAAAAAGATCGGTTTGATCATTCTAAATTAAAAATTTATTAGATCTTAAAACAGTATTTTTGTTTAAGATTGAGTTTACTTCAAAAAATATTTAAAATTTTATTTTGGGCATTTATTGTCTGGCTGTTCGTACGCACCTTTATTTTTCAAACATTCCGGATTCCTTCCGCTTCCATGCATGGCACTTTATATGAAGGCGATTTTGTTCTGGTAAATAAATTAATTTATGGCCCGCGTTTACCAATTACTCCTTTGTCTTTTAAAATTGGCGATGAGGACCGCTTTGTGGATTGGATCCAAATACCTTATTTCCGTTTATTTGGTTATGGGAAAATAAAAAGAAATGATGTGCTTGCATTTAATTATCCTTTAAATTTTGATCAACCCATCGATATTGGAGAAGAACACATTAAACGCTGCATCGCTTTACCGGGCGATTCATTAAAAATTCTGAATGGCGATGTTTATATTAACTCAGTAAAAACAAAAGAACCTGCTGATCTTTATTTTGATCATAAGGTTTCAACGAACGGAACAATAGATTCCATAATACTCAAACGTTTTAGTATTGAAAAAGTAATAGTATCACAAGATGGAACATTTTTTAATTTATTTATGAGCCGTAAGCAGGCAGATTCCTTATCCAAACAAAAAAATATTACATCAGTTAGCATTAATTTTTTTCCGAAAGAATATTACCGTCCTTCGGTTTATCCTAATTTTCCTTCTTTACCCTGGAACTACGATTTTTTTGGTCCGCTTTGGATTCCGCATGGAGGCGACAGTATATTATTGAACGCAACTAACATTTCTTTGTATCAGCGTTTGATCGAGAAAAATGAAAAAGTTGTCCTTACCCAAAAAGGCGATTCGGTTTTCATTAATAAAAAATACGCCTTATATTATACATTTAAACAAAACTATTATTTTGTGATGGGTGATAACCGGCATGATTCAAAAGATTCACGTGAATGGGGTTTTGTTCCGGAAAGTCATATAATCGGCAAAGCAACAATGGTTTTATATTCAAATCTCAAAAAAGGACGCAGTTTTTTAAAAATTGAATAATTCTTTCTAAATTATTTTTTCAAACAATTTATTTCCAGTCTATTACATTTTTTAAAGATAAATCTAAAATATGTTAATTTCCGTATGTTTCTATATAACTAATCCTGTTAAAATGAAAAAATCTACTCAAACGTTTCTCGGTATCTCCTGTGTTATTGCAACAGCAATTACATTTTATGCCTGGGATTCTCAAAAATCAACCCTTCAGGCTTCAAGCCATAGGGAAGCGCCATTGATCGCGAACGATCCTTTGGCAGATAATACGGACCTTTACG
>DATMPR010000349.1:0-14084 GCA_035567575.1 Bacteroidia bacterium | reverse complement strand
ACAATATTATGAGCTTTGTTTTCTGTTTCGATAGTTGTCACGCTCATTTTAACCGGGCCAAGTGTATCAGAAACTTTTTCAAATTGATAATTGTTAAACCATTCAATATCTTTTAAAGAATGATAAATTGCATTATCACCTTCGTTTCTGGCGGCGTGTCCGGCTTTACCGTGGCTGATACAATCCAAAACTAATAAGCCTTTTTCTGCAACAGCTAAATTCATTAATGTAGGTTCACCAACAATTCCAAATTCTACTTTTCCTAAATGTGGTAATAAAGCTTCAATTCCATTGACTCCTGAAATTTCTTCTTCAGCGCTTGCGGCAAAAATAATATTGTAAGTTAAATTTTGATCCTCATAAAAATTAAGAAATGCAGCCATTAAGGAAACCAAAGCTCCGCCGGCATCATTGCTGCCCAATCCAAAAAGTTTTCCGTCTTGTTGTAGAGGTTCAAATGGATCCAAAGTATAACCTTTATTTGGTTTTACAGTATCATGATGTGAATTTAAAAGAAGCGTGGGTTTATTTTCAGTAAAATATTTATTCTTCACCCAAACATTATTGAAATGTCTTTGCGCTGGAATGTTTTTTGATTCAAAGAAACTAACAATTACATCAGCCGTTAAACTTTCTTCTTTACTGAAGCTAGGAATCGCAATTAACGCCGTTAAAATCTGAACAGATTCTTCGAAAAGTTTTTCTATTTTATTAATATGTAATTCTTGTACCTGCATTTAATTTATTTAATTGTGTTGAACTTCCTATGACTACTTTATCCACTCCTTTTTCTGAAGCATTGAGGGCATTATCTAATTTTGGGATCATCCCATTGAGTATAATTTGTTTTTCTTTTAAATGTTTAAATATTTTGGTGTTTATAAATGGAATTACTTTCTCTCCATTTAACACCCCTTCTTTTTCAAAGCAGTAAACTAATCTTGTTTTGTAAGATCCGGAAAGCGCAATAGCAAGTGAAGATGCTACTGTATCTGCATTCGTATTTAATAATTGCCCGCTCTTATCCGAAGTAATTGGCGCAATAACAGGAACAATATTTTGATCTAAGAACATTTCCAGATATTTTATATTGATCTCATTACATAAAACATCACCAACAAAACCGTAATTTATTTCTGAATTCTTTCTTTTATATGAAGGAATTAAAAACAGATCTGCCCCGCACAAGCCAATTGCATTTACTTTTTTAGAATTTAATTGAGCGGTAATGTTCTTATTGATCCATCCGGCGTAAACCATGGTTACAGTTTTTAATGTTTCAGCATCGGTTATTCTTCTTCCTTCTATCATTTTCGTTTCAATACCTAATTTCTCCGATAATTGTGTAGCCAGTTTACCGCCACCGTGTACCAATAGCTTTAAACCTTTTATTTTAGAAAAGTCAGACAAAAACTTACTCAATGCTTTTTCATCATCAATAACATTGCCTCCAATTTTTATAATTGTTAATTGTTTCATGCTTCTTCCAGACTTAAATTTTCTAAAGTAATTTTTTTAGTCATAGGCATTTTTTCCAAAATGTTTTTTATTACGGCTTGCGCCGAAAAAACCCTGTTAGCAGCTTGTTGTTGGATTAGACTATTTGGATGATCAATTAATTTGCTGCTTAACTCTACATCTCTTCTCACGGGTAAACAATGCATAATGCCTGCGGTATTAGTGAGTTGGTATTTGTTTAGGTCCATCATCCAGTTGTCTTTTACTTTTGGCATTAAACCGTATTCATGATATGCCGACCAGTTTTTTACATAAACAAAATCCGCATCTTGCAATGCTTTCTTCTGATCGTATTCAATTGTTGCTCCTTTGGTGTAATCTTCGCACAATTCATAACCTTCAGGATGTATAATTGTAAGATCAACATCTAATTTTGTCATCCATTCCGCAAATGAATTTGGAACAGCTTGCGGCAAAGGTTTAATGTGCGGTGCCCACGTTAAAACTACTTTTGGCCTGTGCATGTGCTTCCAGTTTTCTTTAATTGTGATCGCATCTGCTAAACTTTGTAACGGATGAAGTGTTGCAGATTCCAAACTAATCATAGGAACATTGCAGTATTTCATTAACTGCACCAATATTTTTTCACCGTAATCTAATTTTTTATTGGTAAGAGTGGGGAAGCACCGCATTCCAATTATATCGCAATAGGAACCCAAAACGGCTGCAGCATCTTTGATGTGCTCAACTGTATTTCCATTCATGATCATATCATCATTCCATTCAATGGCCCAGCTTTCTTTGTCTAAATTCATTGTCATGACTTCCATTCCTAAAAGTCTGGCAGCTTTTTGCGTACTTAACCTTGTTCTTAAACTGGGATTTAAGAAAATGAGTCCGATCGTTTTTCCTTTTCCTAATTCAGGAAATGCAAATGGGTTTTGTTTTAATTGTAAAGCGCCCTCAATTAATGCGTTTGGGTCAGGCACGTCGTATATTGTTGTAAAATGTTTCATGTTATGTATTTTGTAATTGTTTAGTTAATGATTTGGTTAATGCTATGTTGAATAAATTTGTTTCTTCTGTTTTTACATTTAAAGCCGGTAATAATCGGATGACATTTTTATTGGAAGCTGTTCCGACTAAAATATGATGTTCGTTTGTTAATGAGTTTTTTAGTTCTGCGATCGGAAAATCAAATTCAATACCGATCATCAATCCTTTTCCTCTTACTTCTTTAATTCCTTCAATAGTTTTCAATTGTTTCATCCATTTTTCACCCAAGGCAAAAGCAGATTCAATTAAATTTTCTTCTTTAATTACATCCAGTACTGCGATCGCCGCGGCACAAGCCAAATGGTTTCCTCCGAAAGTTGTTCCAAGTGATCCGTATTTTGCTTTAAAGTCCGGATTAATTAAAACTCCGGCGATAGGAAAGCCATTTCCCATTCCCTTTGCAATGGTGATAAGGTCTGGCTTAATGTTTGAATACTGATGTGCGAAAAATTTGCCCGACCGTCCGTAACCTGATTGAACTTCGTCTAAAATTAAAACAGATCCGGTTTCATCACATTTCTTTCTTAATAGTTGAAAAAATGAATTTGCTGGTGCATGAATTCCTGCTACTCCCTGAATTCCTTCAACGATAACTGCACAAACCGAATCATCAATCGTATTTTCAAAAGCCTTTTCATCGTTCAATGCTAAAAAAATTACTTCATGACTTTTATTAATTTCAGCTTGAATGGAATTGTCGTTTGTTGCGGCAACGGCAGCCGAAGTTCTTCCATGAAAACTTTTTGAGAAAGCAATTACTTTTTTCCGTCCGTTTTTAAATGAAGCCAGTTTTAAAGCATTTTCATTTGCTTCGGCACCTGAATTGCATAAAAATAAATTGTAATCGCTATATCCGCTCAGTTCTCCCAATTTAAATGCTAACTCTTCCTGCAAAGGATTTAAAACCGAATTGGAATAAAATCCAATGTTATTTAATTGCTCAGTTATTTTTTGAACGTAATACGGGTGACTATGTCCAATTGAAATTACAGCGTGACCGCCATAAAGATCAAGATATTTTTGATTTTGATCATCCCACAACCAGGAGCCTTGTGCTTTTACCGGAGTGATGGGCGTTAATGGGTATACGTTGAATGTTTTCATATTTAGAATGCAGATGGTTTTAATTTTAATCCGTTTGGTTCCGGCAAACCGAACATTAAATTCATATTCTGAATTGCTTGTCCGGACGCGCCTTTTAATAAATTGTCAATTACTGAAATGATAATGAGATTGTCTTTTTCTTTTTGAAGTGAGATAAAACAATTATTTGTATTTACGACTTGTTTTACATCCGGTTCAAAAGGAACTAAATGTATGAAAGATGAATTCTTATAAAAACTTTCATATTCAGGCTTTATTTTTTTCATATCAAAATTCCCTTTCAAATAAGCTACTGAATAAATTCCTCTTGTAAATGCTCCTCTTTGCGGAACGAAATTTAAATTGTGAGAAAAATTATTTTGCAATTGACTTAAGGACTCAGTGATCTCTTTTTCATGTTGATGATTTAAAGTTTTGTAGGTACTGTGATTATTACTTCTCCATGAAAAATGATTAGTAGCAGATAAAGTTTGTCCGGCACCTGATGAGCCTGTGGTAGCACTAACATGGATGTCTGAATTCAAATTACCCGAAGCTGCAAGAGGTAACAACGCAAGCTGAATGCAAGTCGCGAAACAACCGGGATTAGCAATGTAACTAGCCTTCTGAATTTTTTCTTTATTCAATTCAGGCAAACCGTAAACAAATCCTTTATTATTTTCTTTGTGTCTGAAATCCTGACTGAGGTCAATAATTTTTACGGAAGATGAAATTTTATTTTTCTCCAGGAAAATTCTAGATTCACCATGACTTTTACACAAAAACAAAACATCGGCATCTCCAATTTCTTTTTGAAAAGTCAATTCAGTAGAACCAAAAAAATCCTGATGAACTTCATACAGTTTTTTTTCATGCTGACTTTCGCTCTGGACAAAACTTAATTTCACATCCGAATGATGAAGTAATAATCTGATCACCTCACCGCCTGTGTAGCCTGCGCCTCCTATAACTCCGGCCTTAATCATTGGGATTAAGAATTAAATTGTTTTGAAGTTCATTTACTTTGTAATAAATAGCAGTTTGATTACCGAAGATCTTCGTAAAACCTTTCACATCTTCACCGGTAAACGATTTATTCATCTCACCATAAGAACCAAATTGTTCATTCATTAGATCGTGTGGTGATGTAATACCATCAATTGTAAATCTGAAAGGCATGAGTGTTACAAACACATCTCCGGTTACGGTTTGTTGCGTGCTTTCAAAAAAAGCTTCAATATCTCTCATGCTTGGGTCTAAATACTGACCTTCATGTAACCAGTTGCCATACCAAAGCGCTAACTGATCTTTCCAATACAACTGCCACTTGGTTAAAACATGTTTTTCTAAAGCATGATGCGCTTTGATAATAATCAGTGAAGCAGCAGCTTCAAAACCAACTCTGCCTTTAATGCCAATAATTGTATCACCAACGTGAATGTCTCTTCCAATTCCGAAAGGTGATGCAAGTGAACTTAGAGCTTCAATTGCCTCGACAGAAGAATTGTATTCAAGATCATTAATTTGTTTTAGTTCGCCTTTTTCAAAATGTAATTTTATTTTTTCAGGGTCTGTTTTGCTAGGAGAAGTAGGCCAGGCATTTTCTGGTAAGGACAGGTGGGAAGTTAATGTTTCTTTACCGCCAACAGAATTTCCCCAGATTCCTTTGTTAACACTGTACAAAGCTTTTTCAAAATTCATTTCAACACCATTCTTTTTCAAATATTCTATTTCAGCTTGCCGCGATAACTTTAAATCTCTTATTGGTGTAATGATCTTTGCATCTGGTAACAAAATTTGGAAAGCCATATCAAATCTCACCTGATCGTTTCCTGCTCCCGTACTTCCGTGAGCAATAGCTTCTGCACCTAATAATTTTGCGTAATCCGCAATAGCTAAAGCCTGAATAATTCTTTCGGCGCTTACGGATAAAGGATAGGTATTGTTTTTCAAAACATTTCCGAAAACCAAATGCTTTATGATCTTGTCATAGTAAACCTGTTTGGCATTTATTATTTTGAAGGAGGCAACGCCTAAATTTTCGGCATGAGTTTCTAATTTTTGTTTTTCCTGTTCAGTGAAACCGCCTGTATCAACGGTTACGGCATGAACATTTAACTTCAACTCATTTTTTAAATAAAGAGCGCAATAAGTGGTATCTAATCCGCCGCTGAATGCTAATATTACATTGTTATTTTTCATAAAAATATATTTAAGATCTCTTCTTTTTTAATGATTAATTTTTTTAAAAAATTGTTTTGTTTTATTCTGATCAAACGTTCCATTACTTTTTGTTTGCTTACAAAATCAAACCATTTTGGTTTATTCTTTTCAGCCGGATCGTAAAGCATAGCAGTACACAAACAGTTTTTCCGTTCTTTGCTTTTCAAAATTTCAAAATTCACACAACTTTGACAACCTTTCCAAAATGCTTCATCCTGGCTCAATTCCGAATAAGTAACAGGCTCATAACCTAATTCAGAATTAATTTTCATAACTGCGAGTCCTGTTGTTAATCCAAAAATTTTGGCGTTTGGATAATTGGTTTTTGATAATTCAAAAATTTTCTTTTTGATCTCGGTTGCCAATCCGCTTTTTCTAAATTGCGGTGCTACAATTAAACCTGAGTTGGCCACATAATTGCCGTGACTCCAGGTTTCGATATAACAAAAGCCGGCCCAATCGCCATTTTTAGCGGAAGCGATAACTGCTTTTCCTTCCAGCATTTTTTGCCGGATATATTCTGGAGTCCGTTTAGCAATGCCGGTTCCCCGTGCTTTTGCTGACGACTCCATTTCGCTGCAGATTATTTCTGCGTAATGCAAGTGCAGCATATTTGCCACCTGCACAACAAAATTTTGCATAGTCAAAATGTTTTTGAGAATAAAAAATAAATGAAGACTAACCCTGCGACCTGCAGAATTAATTTTTAATCAGAGAACGGGCTCTAATCAACGTCGGATGTAAAAAATGGGGCGTACGGGTAAAACGAACAACAGGTTAGCTGTTGATAAAAACACACTCTTGCTCAAGGAGCTGATTTTTCCAGTGAAACCGGATGAGCATAGAATGAAATTAATTGTTTTCATTTTCTGTTTTTGCTCTGGTGTTTTTTGTTTTTAATAATTTATGTTGCAAATATTTCACATAAATTTTATTAATTCCAAATTTATTTTTAGCGGATGGTTTCAAAACGATTTAGAAAACCGGAATTTTGCCCGGTTTCACCAATGAAAAATGTTTCAGAAATTATTTTTTGTATTTGCTGAGCAAAGTCTCCAGTTCTGCCGGTTGGAGGTTGATGAGAAGTTTTTTGAACGGAGAGGTTTGTCCTTTTTCGAGAACAATGCTGCTTTTATTGATCTTGAATTCTTTTGAGAGGTATTTTACGAGGTAATCATTGGCGGCGCCATCAATTGGTTTTTCGCGAATTTTAATAATGAGATTGCCTTCGGTGTCAAAAGCAATCTCATCTTTGAAGGAGCCGGCCTTTACTCTTATATTTAAAGGAATCATTTTACTTTGACTGAGTCATCCTGAGCCTATTGGCGGGTTAACCTTTAAAATCTATTTTCCGGTGAGAGCCGTCGCAGTATGGCTTATTGGCTGAAGCGCCACAACGACAAAGAGCTGTCATTTTTTCTTTGATCTCTACTTTACCATCACTGTGTTTAACTTCAATTGTTCCATGTACTAAAATCGGCCCGTTGGCAGCAATTTCAATTTTGTTTTGGTTTTCCATATTGGTTTTGTTTTTTTGATTATTGTAAGTGTAATTTAAAGCTCCTGAAGGACATTTGTCAATTTGATTGATTATTGTTTTGATATCCGCTCCATCAGGTTTGATCCATGGTTTTTGCTGTGGGCTAAATACGTTTGGTAAATTTTTCCAGCATAAGGTAGAATGAATACAAACGGAAGGTTTCCAATGTATGGTTATTTCCCCGTTATCATATTTTTTTAGATCTGTCATCAACAAAAAGTATATAATTTCCCCGGAACCTAAAGTAATTGTTTAGTAAATTCAGTCAAACCTTTACGTGAACGGGGTTCAGTTTCTCTACTGCGGAAAGGTTCTTCTAATTTTTCTGGAACATCCTGATAACCTAAAGCCACAAATACCAAAGGTTCAATTTCTGCGGCATTAATAGCTAAAGTTTCAATAGTTTTAGCAGGATCAAAGCCGATCATTGGGTGACAAGAGATGCCCATGCTTGTAGCCTGGAGCGCAAGCGTTGCATTAGCTGCTCCTACATCATGTTTTGCTGCTTTATTTTCTTTTCCGTTTTCAAGTTTGGTTCGTACAAGGATAGCCATTAAAACGGCAGCATGAGCAGTCCAAGGCTGGTTACCGGGATTTAAACACTTGTGTAATTTTTCAAATGCTTCTTTATTTTCGCGGTGGGCATATATATAATACCAAGGCTGAACATTACCTGAACTAAAAGCCCATGAAGCGGCTTCAAATAAAGTATTTAAGTCGTCAATAGAAATTATTTTATCTGAAAACGAGCGTGGACTCCATCGTTCTTTGATCAGTTCAGTTACTTTATACTTTGTGGTTGCGGTTTTTGTATTCATGATTAGTTTCTTATATCATTGGGACATCCATTATTAAAATTTCTGTATCCGGAGACTGTGAAGTAATGTTTAATTTTTCAATGTTCCATATTCCCAAAGCATCTCTTTTTTTTAATTCATGTCCGTTAACAGATGCTTCACCGTTTATTACAAATGCGTAAACGCCATTGTTTTTTTTCTTTAGAGAATAATCTACTGATGTTCCCTTATCAAATTTCCCAATGTTAAACCAGGCATCCTGATAGATCCAGGAACCTTCTTCACCTTGGTTGGGAGAAATGATCTGGAAAAATTTATTTTTTAGTTTTGTTTCGTCTAATTTTATTTTGTCGTAACGCGGCTCAACATTTTTTTTATTCGGGAAAACCCAAATTTGGAACAACTGTACTTCTTCATCTTTCTTCGCGTTTATTTCGCTGTGCAAAATTCCGCTTCCCGCGCTCATAACCTGTACTTCACCCGCATAAATGACTTCTTTATGTCCCATGCTGTCTTCGTGCTGTAAAGCGCCTTTACGCATGATTGTAATGATCTCCATGTTGTCGTGAGGATGTTTTCCAAAGCCCATCCCACCCGCAACGGTATCATCATTTAAAACACGCAGCATTCCGAAATGTGTTTTTTCAGGATCGTGGTAAGATGCAAAACTAAAAGAATGATTAGCGTTTAACCAGCCGTGATTCGCGTGACCCCGGTCTTCTGCTTTATGAATTACGTAGTTCATGTTTTTCTAAATTAAATTTCTATCTGCGTTAATCCGCGAAATCTGCGGCTTATTTTTTTAAAAGTTTGAAAGCGTGGCTCCAATTATTACGCAAAAATCCGGGAATGCACCATAAGATACAAAGTGGTTCAATAGCGCGGGCTGCTTCAGCTTTGCCCATATCTTCTGTTTCCCACCCGAATTGAGTAAGTATGTTTGTTATCTCGTCTTTTGCATCATCGTTATTCCCGCAAATAAACATGGTTGGTTTTTCACCGCCAAAATCAGGATTAACCATAAATGCGCTGCCAACAGAATTAAATGCCTTTACAAAACGCGAGTCAGGATATGAAGTTTGAAGTTGTTCCATAAAAGAACCTTTCAGATCTGTAAAAAAATTCATGACCCCATTTACAGGCGGAGCTTCTGAAATTGGATTTGTAGCGTCAATAATTATTTTGCCTTTTAAATTAGTTGAACCGGCCGATTCCAAAACTTGTTTGGCAACGGTGCCTTTTACGGCTAATACTAATATGCTTCCAAAAGCCGCTGTATCAGCCGTGCTTCCCACTTTTCCTTTGGGATTTTGTTTTTGCCAATCAGTAAGTTTAGCAACATCGCGTGTGCCTAACATAACTTCATGTCCGTGCTTTATAAAACCTGTTCCTAAAACTTTTGCAACTACCCCTGAGCCAAATATTCCGATTTTTTTCATAATAAAATTTGAACGATAAAGTTATGAATAAAGAATGTTTTTATTGTTGTAACATTCAAATAAATGTAAAGAAATTGTAATTAATCTTTGACGAATTTTTTTACGACTGACTGGCCGTTAAAATCCATTACAACAAAATAAACGCCGGCACTAAGGCCGCTAATATCAATAGGATAAGCATTTGCGTCATTTATTTTTGATCTATGAACTGATTTTCCTAAAACGGTTGTGATTTTTATTTCGGTTGTTCCGCCAAAACCCTCTGTGTTTTTAATAAACAAAGTTGAGCTGGCCGGGTTTGGATAGACTAAAAGTTTATTGTTTAAACTATTTTCTTTAAAACCGGGAACTGTAATGCTAGGCAGACAAGTAGTTTGTGTTTTGCTGTAATAAAAGCTCCTCACTTTTTGATTCTCTGTAATTAATTTACTTGCACTCGCAATATTCCCGCCAAAAACAGTACTATCAACCGCCCAAACATAAGCGAATTCTATTTCGGTTGATTCTTTTGCGTTTAAATTAAATGGTCCAATTGAAATGATATGTCGTCTGTCACCGGGAGGATTATAATTATCCGCCCACAATGGGCATGGTAAACCAGGGTAAAAACTCCAGGGATAAACAAAATCGGTTTTTAGAGTTCCGCCGTATCCATTCCCGCCGCAAGTGAAATCTGTACTATCGCGCCATTTACCGCTTATGTAATTGTAGTATTGATAAGCTGTTGTTGGCTGAGTTGTTGGAGAAGAAGCAGTAGTAGAAAAATTAGTAGTATAATAAACAAATTTATTCATCAAGCATTCTTCACCGGGTTCATCAATAATGCCATCATTGTTATTATCAATTCCGTCGTTTGCAGGCGCTATCGGTCCTTTTAATATGGTAGTTCCTTGTGCCGGAGGATAATTTAAATAACCTGGTTCACCACTACAATTTTGATCGTAATTATCCGCATTAAATTCAAAGCCTAAATTATCCTGAACGTAACAAGCAATTTGATCATCTATATAACAACCCAGATCTGCATCATTAAAAATTCCGGCCTGCACTTTTGTATAATTATTGTTGCTTCTATTAAATATTTTATAATTGTAGAATGTAGTGTAAGCTAATTCGTTTTTTCCGTTAATAAAATTCGGACAACCATACGCGTAGGCCATCACATGAACTTCAATTCCCAATGGTAAACCATTTGTTTGGGAGTGCGGCAAAAAATTATCATTAAAAATATAATACAAAGCTTGATCGCCTTTAATTTGTGGGTAATCACCACCAACTAACGGATCGTAAATACCATTGTTATTTACATCTACAAAAGGCGCTAAGTTTCTTGAGTTATTTCCGGTGCCTTTCGCCGGCCAGGATAAAATATCGGTAGTAGGGGTGTAGGTGAGCGGTACGTTACCTAAATTAAATTGTGTGATGAAAGTATTTATGTCGTTATAATCTATTTTCCAGATTTTATCGTACTTAACAAAAGTCGCACTATCACTTGTTGCGCTGATAGTATCTAAAGGTCCCGGCCAAAAATCGCCTCCTGCTTGTCGGTATGTTTGTGCGCCCATGTGTAATTGATTGGATGCATCTAATCCCCCGATCCAAAAAGTGGAACAAAAAACACTGTGTGCTCCTCCGCCTTTTGGGACCTCATATAACGGATTATTTGTACCGCCAATGTCCCAATGCATATCACCGCGATTTGCAATACCGGCTCTTACACGATTAACATCTAAAAATTTAAAATTTTTATTATTAACCCCGCCACCCGGACCCAGCATAAATGGATTGTACTGCCATGGCATAAACGAAAACATAAACTTCAGATATCCGCCCATGTATGGCGGCATATTATTCGCAATGTAAATTTCTCCGATGGGGTCGGTTTCCAAAAAATTACCAATTGTATAATTATTATTGGGGAGATAATAAGGCTGGGTATCAGAGTTTGGTAATAGTTCCAATAAACAAGCGGCCGCGTTTGTTGTGGATGTAGGAGGTGCATGATAACCCACAGTACTTGTAAAAAAAATCGGACCACCATGCGGACCTTTTGCGATATCCTTACATGTGGTGGGTAAGTTAGCTCCGATAATATTTGAGTAAGTTATGCTGGCAGGTTTAAAAGATATGTAATCGAATTCCCAAACACCCATATTTTGAGTACCAAACCATTTTTTATTGTTACTATCTATAAAAATGCAATTTGTCTTATCGAAACCATAACCGTTGTAATTGGACGATGTAAAAATGGAATTAATATTAAATTCAATAGCACCAAATTGAGTCCCTAACCAAAGTTTATTTGGTGTTTCTGCAGTAATACAATAAACAGAATCGCATGGTAAAGAACCGTTAGCCACATTGTAATTATAAAAAGTTGCACCATTGTAACGCGTTAAACCACCTATTGTACCAATATAAACCTGAGTGCCCACACAATGAATTGCTAAGATATCATTGTAAGGTAAGCCGTTTGTTGTTGTGAAAACCGTAAAGCTAGTCCCATCATATTTTACGAGCCCTGAAGGTGTACCGATCCAAACATTACCTGCGGTATCGGCAGCAATTGTATTCACACGATTACACGGAAGAATTGGTGTATTAGTTGTGTTGTAGTAAGTCCAGAACCCACCCACAACATTGTATTTGGCAATAGCGGCGGGTGATGATACTAAATTGCTTATGAAGCCAATGTATTTATTACCGTATTTATCAATTGCAATACAGGTTGCCTGACCGGATAAAAAACTACCTGAAGGACCATTTAAATAAGCGTTCCAGCCATTTTGTGCGACCCCTCTTGTATTCTCCCCAAAGGGGAGAAGGTTTAGTACAAATAAGATGATTAGTAAAAGTTTTTTCATGATTCGTTTAATTTTTCACAAACTTCTTTACTATGCTTTTGTTATTATCAAATTTAATATTTAAAAAGTATATTCCCGAATTTAGTTGCTCAATATTAATGCTGGTTTGATATAGATCAGTGCTTTTACTTTCTAAAACGGTTTTCCCGAGCATATCGGTAACTTTTATTTGTGATTTACCTATTGTTTCCTCTGATTTAATGTATAAAAGAGAGCTGGCAGGATTTGGGTAAATAGAGAGTGAAGAATCATTTAATTTTGGGTTGTTTATGCCTGTATTTATTGATAATAAACAATTAGGTTGTGTTGATGAATAAAAACTTCGTATTTTTTGAACGTCTAAAATTAATTTGTTAGCGCTAGCGATATGTCGATTAGTTGTCGCGCTGCTATCAACTGACCAAACATGAGCATATTCGGTTTCGGTTACCCCGTACGCAGGTAAATTAAACGGTCCGGAAGATACAATATACCTTCTATCGCCGGTCAAATTGCTTGCAGTTAATTCGGTCCATGTTCCACATGGATTTCCTGTATAATTATTCCATGGAAATACAAATTTAGTTGGTATGGTTCCTCCATAACCAGTACCGCCGCAGGTAAATTTCGTGCTGTCTTTCCAATTTCCCTGGAGTAAATTGTAAAAATGATATTTTGTTTTTGGATTAGTTGTTGATACCGGAAAAGAACCAATATTGTTATTATAATAATCGAAAACGTTCATTAAACATTGTTCATTTGCTTCATCAATTACACCATTATTATTGTTATCAATTCCATCTCCAATAGGAGCTAATGGGCCTTTCAATACAGTTGTTCCGATTGCGGGAGGATAATTTGCATAACCATTTGGGCCGCACCCATCAATTGCTATTGAGTTATACATAAAACCTAAATTATTCTGTACGCTACAACTAATGTAATCATCATTATAGCAGCCCAGATCCGCGTCGTTCCAAAATCCAATATAAACATTATTGTAATTATTATTGCTGCGGTTATAAATTCTGTAATCGTAAAAAGTTGTATAAGCTAATTCATTTCTCCCACTTAATGTCATTCCGCAACCGTAAGAATAAGCCATTGCATGTATTTCAACACCAAAAGGTAAACCTCCTGTTTCAGTATGCGAGTTAAAATTATCATTAAAAATAAAATATAAAGTTTGATCACCCTTAATGTTTGGGTAATCACCGCCAACCATTGGGTCGTAAATTCCATTGTTATTTACATCCACAAACGGAGCTAAATTCCTTGAATTATTTCCGGTTCCTTTAGCTGGCCATGTTAATATATCAGGAGTAGGTGTGTAAGATAAAGGAACGTTACCTAAATTATACTGAGTAATGAAAGTATTAATGTCATTGTAATCGACTTTCCAAATTTTATCAAAAGCAGTTATGTTTGTTAAATTTGTGGTAGCATTTGTGGTATCGAGTGGACCGGGCCAAAAATCATTCCCTGTTTGCCGATAAGTTTGGCATGCAGTGTGTATTTGTCCGCCTGCATCTAATCCACCAATCCAAAGAGAAGCGGCAAAACCTGAATGAACCCCGTTTCCTTTTGGTACTTCATATCTTGCATTTCCGGTTCCGAAAATGTCCCAGTGCATATCGCCGCCATT
>DATMPR010000348.1:0-2473 GCA_035567575.1 Bacteroidia bacterium | reverse complement strand
TGATGAGAATGGAAAATTCCGTTTGGATAGTGTTACTATCGGGCGATGGGCTGTAAAAATTTCATTGATCAGTTACAAAGAAAAAACACAAACTGTTATTTTAACAAGCGGAAAAGAAATTGTTTTGAATATTGAACTGGAAGAAAGCGCGGTACAAGCCAGCGAAATAACAATTGTTGCCGAACAGGACAAAACGAAATCAAATAATAAAATGTCAACGGTTAGTTCGCGCGTATTCTCGGCCGAAGATGCGTCACGTTATTCAGGCAGCCGTAACGATCCTGCACGCATGGCGGCAAATTTTGCAGGTGTGAGCGGTGCAAATGATAGCAGGAACGATATTATCATTCGCGGTAATTCTCCTCTCGGCGTTTTGTGGCGATTGAACGGAATGGATATTCCAAACCCAAACCATTTTGGTTCTTTGGGTTCAACCGGCGGACCAATAAGCATTTTAAATAATAACACTTTAGATAATTCTGATTTCATGAGTGGCGCTTTTCCTGCGGATTATGGGAATGCAACTGCCGGCGTGTTTGACCTGAAAATGCGTTCTGGAAATAATGAGAAATATGAATTCCTTTCGCAGATAGGATTTAACGGTTTCGAGCTTGGTGCAGAAGGCCCCTTTTCTAAAAAGAAAAAAAACGGTTCCTTCATGATCAATTACCGTTACTCTACTCTTTCGGTATTTAAAGCGCTTGGTATTGATTTCGGGACCGGTTCTGCAGTTCCGCAATACCAGGATCTGACTTTTAAATTTGATATGCCAACTAAGAGGATCGGAAAATTTTCGGTGTGGGGCATAGGTGGTTTAAGTTATGTGGCACTTTTAGCAAGCGAGCAATCTAAAAAAAATGATCTTTATGGTTATAGCGGACTCGATACTTATTTTCGCTCTAATATTGGTGCGGCCGGTATCGCGCATACTTTTTTAATTGATCCAAGCTCCTACACAAAAATTAATATCGGAGTAAGCAATTTATACAATTATATAAGCGCCGACAGAGTGGATACAACAACTCATCCTTATAGTTTAATTAAGGACTACCGCAACACTTCTTATACTACAAAATATTCAGCTAATTTTACTTACAACAAAAAATTCTCCGCACGTAATTTTATCAGTACCGGTTTTTATCTTGATCTTTTTAATACTTCTTTTAAAGACAGCACAAATAATTTTGACGGCCTGGGATTTCATTCTCTACGGAAATATACCGGACAAACTGTTTTGGGAAGAGTCTTTTTCCAGTGGCAGCATAAATTTACTGAGAAACTCGCTCTAAATACTGGTGTAAGTTATCAATATTTGTTTTTAAACTCATCACAAGCGCCTGAATTAAGATTAGGTCTAAAGTATAACATCAACAACAAACAATCTTTAAGTTTTGGAGCCGGAATGCATTCTCAGGTTCAACCGCTTTATATTTATTTTGCAACAGCCCAAACATTGAACGGCCAGGTTGAAACAAACAGAAATTTAGATTTTACAAAAGCCCTGCACGCTGTAGTCGCATACGATATAAATATTTTTAATAATGCCCGCATTAAAGCCGAAGTTTACTATCAGTATTTATATAATGTTCCTGTAAAGATGTCAAAAAATGCTTTTTCAGCTTTAAATCTGGGTGCTGATTTTAATAGTCCGAATGTGGATAGTTTAGTGAGTAAAGGCAAAGGCGAAAATTATGGTATCGAATTGACTCTCGAAAAATTTTACAGCAAAGGATATTACGCTTTAATTACGGGTTCGTTCTTCCAAAGTAAATACGTAGCGAGTGATAATGTTTATCGCAATACCGCCTTTAACGGGAATTATGTTGTGAACGTTTTAGGAGGAAAAGAATTCAGAATAAAAGAAAAACATATTTTAGCTTTAGATGTAAGAGCGGTTTACGCAGGGGGAAAACGTTATACTCCAATAGACCTCAACGCTTCAATTGCTGCCGGGACAGAAATAAGGGATCAGTCACAGGTTTATACGCATCAATATCCTGCCTATTTCAGATTTGATGTTAAACCTTCTTATAAATTAAATACAAAAAAATTCACTCACGAAATAAGCGTTGATCTGCAGAATGTAACGCGTCACGATAATATTTTTCAGCAACGTTTTGATATCATCACCAAAACCATTCAAACCGAATACCAGTTGAAGTTTTTCTTTATTCCCCAATACAGGTTAACTTTTTAAGCCGTGGATTTCGCGGATTAGCGCAGATAAATTATCAGTGAAAATCTGTGATCCCGATAGCTATCGGGACCGTGGCTTTAATACGCTCTTACGTTTTTGCCTTCCATGAAATTAATGAAAGCACGGTTGGCGACTTTATTACCACCGGGAGTCGGATAATTACCAGTAAAATACCAGTCACCTAAATTTTTAGGGCAAGATAAATGTAAGCCTTCAATGTTTTGGTAAATTATTTCGAGCTCGCATTTTAGATCGGCAGGCCTGATAAGTTCTGCA
>DATMPR010000347.1:0-8798 GCA_035567575.1 Bacteroidia bacterium | reverse complement strand
CTATTTTCGCTCTTTAATTTTAATTATTTGTTAATAAATCTTTTGTTTGCCGAATTAGGGATTTTTAGTATTTTTAAACGTTAAATTTTAAACCATAAATAAATAATAAACATGAATAAACATCTACTCCTAGGAACTGCGCTTTTAGTAGCTATTAGTGCGTTTCCACAAGCCGGAAAATTGACGAAGCCAAGCGGCGTTCTACCATTTGTTCCGAAGAAACTTGATTATAAAGAATCAGGTATTATGAATGCTGCTTCTTTTAGCGGTACGCCAAAACAAATTAAAAATGTTACAAAAGCTAATGCTAATAAAACATCATCAACAATAGCTTCTAACCGCTTTACAGGTTCAATGAACCTTTTTGGTTACTTAGTTTCCCAATCCCGTCCATTACAATACAAACCAGGTATCAATGCAGTTTCTATGATTGCCCGTAAGGACGGTACTTATACTGCTTCTTCCAATAGTAATTCCGGTACAATTGTTGGTCACTGGACAACTAACTTAGGTACTTCCTGGGATGAAACTTGTATTTGGTCTAATGCTGTAAACTTAGCACGTTACCCAAATGGCGGTATTTATAACCCATCCGGTAACACTAACATTAATAACGCTTATTTAGTTGGTTCTGGTCCTATAACAAACGGAACAAATTGGATCGGTAATTGGTATGCGAGTAAGCAAATTACTACACCCGGTAACACAACAGGTGGTGCTGATCAGCAATCTATTTTAAGTGCATCTTCAGCTCTTAAGAAACATGGATTTGCGCGTTACTCATTTAATACTATTGAAGGTGGTATGGCACGTTCAATTGCTGAGGTTGAAAATGATCCAAATGGTACAACTTATCCTACAATTGGCTACAGAGGTGCTGCAATGGTAAAAGGTGTTTTTAGCGCAGGTGTTTTTGTATGGAGTGTTGACTCTTTTTGTCCTCCGGTAAATACAAGACCAGCGGATGCAAGCAGAATCGTTTTCGGTGCTCCAATTCAAGCATGGGATGACGCAGGACAAAATGGTTACGTTATTTTATTCGGTTCAAGAGCTGGTGAATTAGCTAACGCAACTCATGCTGGTCCAAAAGGTGGTATACAGCCAATCGTTTACAAAACTTCAACTGGTGGTACAAGTTGGGCTTTATTACCTTCTCAGGATTTTGCTGACCCAGTTGCTTTCAAAGGTGTTTACGATCGTACATTCCCTATTGCAACTAACAGTAATGTTATTATTGCTAACTTCCAAGGCTCCGAAGGATACGATGCCGCAGTTGACGTTAATGGTCAATTGCACTTAGCTTCAATGCTTTATGGTCATAACCAATCTCAATTAGATTCATTAGGATACCGTTATGTATTCGGAACTGAGCAGTGGTCTTGGGGTGAAAAAAGTTCGTTTAATTTCCCTACTATTTATGACTTTTATACAAAACCTACAGGCGGATGGGATTATATAATGGTTGACTCTATGGGTACTGAAGGACCTTCAGGAACTAGCGGACAACCGGGTTATGGTTCAAATCTTTGGTCGGATGGTTCTGGTGCCAGAATGGCTCAGGATGCTCGTTTACAAATGAGCCGTTCAACTGATGGTAAAAAATTATTCTATAGCTGGACTGAGTCTGACACTACAATCGCAAATTTAAAATGGAATATCTATCCTGCAATAAAATGGAAAGGCTATGATGTAACTATAAATAAAGTAACTCCGCGTATGGATGCTACAGCAGGTGATCCTAACGTAGATCAACTTGCTTATTTCCAATATATGTGCGATAAAGCCGTTGGTGCAAGTTCAGTTTGTATGACTATGCCTTTCACAGTTACTAAAAATGCTGGTTATGATGGAAGCGTTAACGTTGATACTTATTTCTTAGGTGACCAAGTTTGTCCAACAAGCTTTAGTATTAATCCAATGCATCCACTAGGTGTTACTACTATTAACAACCCTGCTGTTAATTTTGATGTATTTAACTATCCAAACCCTGCAAGCCAGGCTACTACAATTATTATCGGTTTAAAGAAAGCTGGGAACCTTGAAGTTGTTCTTTATAACTCTGTAGGTCAAATGTTAACTACTTACAAAATCAACGGTCAGCTTGGTGCTAACGAAATCAATGTAGATTTATCTGGCTATAGTGCCGGTGTTTATTTCTACAATGTTAAAGTTGGAAATTCAGTTGTAACTAAAAAATTGATCGTTCAATAATAATTTAACGTTTTATTTCAAAGCCCATTCGTTTACCGGATGGGCTTTTTTATTGCTTAAACCCTTTAATTAACAAAATAAGCGAATTATTAACACCAGTTCATTGCTTAATATTTTTTCTTAATATTTGTCATGAACTAAACACAGAAGAAAAGACTATGTCGGAAGAATTTGAAAAAAACGAGAGTAACGATAGGAACAATGACAGTGATTTGTTCTCAAAAGCAGTAAGAGCGGGTAAGCGTACTTATTTTTTTGATGTGAAATCAACACGTGGTAATGATTATTACCTGACCATTACCGAAAGTAAAAAGCGATTTGGCCAGGACGGCAAATTTTTTTACGAGAAACATAAAATATTTTTATATAAAGAAGATTTCGAAAAATTTTTGGATGGCCTTAACGAAGCCGTTGATAACATTCGTGAGAACGCACCTTCTATTACGTCCATTTCCGAAAGCGAAGCAAGCGGCAGCGATAAGGATGTGAACTTTGAAGATTTAGGGAATTGATCCTTCGGCATAGTTCGGCAAGCTCATTACAAGCACTCAGAATGACTCTATCAAACTAATTCAATTTCAACAATCATTTTGTTCCGTAATTAATTCAGTTTACTCTCAATACTTGTGTTATATAAATTTGAATATTCAGAAACAGAGCCGTAGTCAGTTCCGTCAATGTTAATTTTGTTTCCTTTTACAAGTCCAAGTTTTATAAACGATGTGTTTTGTTTTTTAAGTTCAGCTTCCAATTGAGTTGCTTTGCCCTGCTCAACACTAACTACAACTCTGCTCTGTCCTTCACCAAACAAAAACGCATCCTTACGGACACCGGATACAGAATTTATTTCAAAACCTAAATTAGCCGCTAATGATGATTCTAGTAAAGTAATGAATAAACCGCCATCACTTACATCGTGCGCACTTTGTATCAAACCATTTTTAATAATTGATTTAATAGATTCCTGAACGCCAAATTCTTCATCTAAATTAAAATATGGTGCAGGCGAATTTTTTATTTTATGATACGAAAATAAATATTCGGAAGATGAAATATCATTTTTATTATTCCCTATTAAATAAATTACATCGCCCTCTTTTTTAAAGCTTAAAGAAGTCTGCAATTTTTTATCCATTACAATTCCAATCATGCCAATTGTTGGCGTAGGAAAAACCGGGCCTTCGTAACTCGATTGATTATAAAAGCTAACATTACCGCCCGTAACAGGTGTTTTAAATTTTGTACAAGCAGCACTCATGCCTTTTATAGCACCAACAAATTGCCAATACACTTCAGGGTTATACGGGTTTCCAAAATTCAAACAATTGGTTACCGCGCTTGGTTCACCGCCGCTGCAAACAATATTACGCGCTGCCTCACTTACCGCAATGGCACATCCAATTTCAGGATCAGCATTTACGTAACGACTATTACAATCAACACTCATTGCCAATGCTTTTTTAGTGCCTTTTAAATTTACGACAGCTGCATCGCTTGCAATATTTGTGCTCATGTTCACCGTTCCAACCATGCTATCGTACTGATTATATACCCAGCGTTTTGAAGCAATATTTGGATGCGAAGCCAAATGTTTCATCACTTCTTTCAGATCTTTTGGTTCTGCAACGCTTTCAATTTTAAATTTTTTCGATTCTGCATAATAAGCAGGTTCTTTATAATCGCGTTTATAAACCGGAGCATCGCCGCCTAATACTAATGATACTGCGGGCAAATCCGCAACCAATTCATTGTGAAAGAAAAATTTAATTCTATCACCTTTTGTTACCACACCGATCTCAACACAATTTAAATCCCACTTATCAAATATTTTATTGACTTCTGATTCGCGCCCTTTTTTAATTACCACCAACATCCGCTCTTGTGATTCACTTAATAGATATTCGAAGGGATGCATACCCTGCTGACGGGCAGGAACTTTATCTAACCAAATTTCCATGCCGTGTTCGCCTTTCGCACTCATTTCACTCGTGCTGCAGGCAATGCCCGCCGCGCCCATATCCTGCATACCAATAACGGCGCCGGTTTTTATAACTTCTAAAGTAGCTTCTAATAATAGTTTTTCCTGGAACGGATCTCCCACCTGAACAGCCGGAAGATCTTTCGCGCTTTCTTCAGTTAGATCTTTACTCGCAAAAGCTGCGCCGCCTAATCCGTCTTTTCCTGTTGATGAACCTACAATAAATACGGGATTGCCTTCACCATAAGAAGTTGCACTAACGGTTTCCCCCTTACGTACAATGCCGACACTCATGGCATTCACTAATGGATTAACATTATAACATTCATCAAAAAAAACTTCACCGCCTACGGTTGGTATGCCAAATGCGTTACCATAATCACCAATACCTTTAACTACACCTTTAACTAACCATTTTGTTTTTTGCGAATCGATATTGCCAAAACGTAAAGAATTTAATTGCGCAATGGGCCTTGCTCCCATTGTGAAAATATCGCGGTTAATGCCACCCACACCGGTTGCAGCGCCTTGGTAAGGTTCTAAAGCGCTGGGATGATTGTGAGATTCTATTTTAAAACAGCAAGCCAAACCCTCTCCAATATCAACCAATCCTGCATTTTCTTCTCCCGCTTTTGCTAACATGTGCGGACCTTCCTTTGGCAATGTTTTTAACCAGACAATTGAGTTTTTATACGAGCAATGTTCGCTCCACATAACCGAATAAACAGATAACTCAGTGAAATTAGGCACACGGCCTAAAGTAGTTTTTATTTTTTCAAACTCTTCGGGTAATAGACCAAGTTTTTTGGCAGTTTCTACATCCGCAAGCTGGTTGTTATAGTCAATTTTTTTCATGTGAAATTTGTAAAAAAGAAAGCGCTAATTTAAGCATAAAGTCATTTTAAAAAATGGCATTTAATGAACAAATTATCAGTAAAGTATACAAACCTTTTAACTGTTTATATTGATTTTTCCGAATTAAATGTTTTATTTTTGTTCATAATCTAAAAACCAAAAACTATGAAAAAAATCTACTTATTAATTTTTATTTGCATTGCTTTTTTAGGATCAAAAGCGGCCACCTTTACGGTTTCGATAACAGGCTTTCCATATGCCTATAGCCCAAGTGTAACAACTTGCGCTATTGGTGATCAAGTTATTATTCAGGCGCAAAGTATTCATCCAACTGCACAGGTTGATCAAAGTACATGGATGGCTAGTGGTACCACTACTATGACCGGCGGCTGGGGTTCCAAAACAACAACCTTTACATTTACTGCTGTTTCAACCGGAACAGTTTATTTCCTTTGCCAGGTCCATCTTTTTAAAGGAATGATAGTTGTAAATGCAACCGGCATTAACGAAACTGCCGCTGCTTTTTTAAACAATTACAATTTATTTCCAAACCCTGCTGCAAGTGATGTAAAAGTTAGTTTTGGTTTAAATGAAGTTTCAACTTTAAACATTAGATTATTTAATATAGCCGGACAAGAAATAAAAACTTTTGTAAGCAATCTGAATTTACCAATGGGTAACTATGAATATAATTTTGAATTGCCGCAAAGCATTGCTTCAGGTAATTATTTTATTGAGATCAGTTCCGGTAACCGCAAAACAACAAAGAAATTATTGGTGAGTAAATAAACTCAGTCAATCAACATTAAAAAACCCCGTGTGGTCCTTGGGCAAGCCCAGGATGACTGCGGGTTTTTTTTTGTACTATAATTAACACAAACAAACCAGAACAGAGAACTGTTTAATTGTCCTTCGGTAAGCGCGGGAAGATACGATCTGTTAGTTAACAGATTTCCCGAAGAAATCCAGCATTATTAATTCTTCTAAAGTATATCGTTTGCCATCTAAAAATCCTACGATCCATGCATCTGTTTGTCCTTTAGCAATTGCTTTCCGGCGTTGCACTTCTGCTTCCTTCAGGGTTTTAAATTCCATTTGGGTGAAACGTGTAATGCCATCTGGATAATTTACAATTTCAGGTTTACCGAATTCAATTAAATGATCATACTTATAATTTTCAGGATGACGGTACGCCGCGATCTGAACTTTAAAGATCATATTACCTGCACAAATGTTTCCGCTAATTGCCATTAATTGTTTATATACTTCCGGATCATTCAATGATTTACCTTTTAGCGGCGTAAAATCAGGTTTTGGCGCGCCCGGATCGCATGGATTAGTTGTTGTGGCAACAGTTGTATTTGTTTCAACAGGTTCAGTTGTAGTAGTTGTTACGCTTGTAGTTGTTGAAGTTGGAATTGCAGTTCCGGTCATACTTGAAATAGGAACGTTTGTATTGGTAGGAACATAACCCGCCTTATATAAATAAAAATCTTTTTTGATCTCTAAAAATTTATCAAGGTTCTCAATATCCAATTCTTCTTCAATTGGATCATAACCGGCAGCGCTGCATTTAATTTTATAAACGTAACCCGGACTCAAAGCCAATAAATATTTTCCGGAAGAAGAGTTTGAATAATACGGTCCGATCAAAGTACTGGTGACAACTTTATAAACTTCAAGCTTTCCTTCCATCGGAACATCATTTCCATAAACAGTTCCTTTCAACATTGCAATAACCGGTTTCTCCCCGAGAATTCCCGGAGTTACAACATAAATATCCTGTTTACCTTTTCCGCCTGCACCGCCACGATCGGATGAGAAAAATCCTTTATCACCTTTTGCATTGATCACATAATAACGGTCATCTTCCGTAGTATTAAGCGGAATACCCATGTTTTTTGGTTCAAGCCATTCACCATCTTTTTTAATGGAGAACATAATATCATATCCGCCAATACTTGTGTGGCCTTTTGAACTAAAGAAAAGTGTAATGCCATCAGGGTGAATGAATGGTGCATCTTCATCAGTTGAAGTATTGATCTTAGAACCTAAATTAGTAGCAGGGCCCCAATCGCCATTAACTTTTTCTGAAACATAAATATCACGTCCGCCTAAACCTCCTTTACGTTCACTCGCAAAAAATAAATATCTGCCATCGGCTGTCATAGAACAGCTTCCTTCCCATGCTTCTGTATTAATGTTTTTATTTAATTTTTCGGGTTGGGTCCAATTGGTACCTACCAATTTGCTCATGTATAGATCACCCAGATCATTATTACTGCTAAAGGTGAATAAAGTGCTGCCGTCGGGTGATATGGCAACAGCCGCATCATTTCCATTTGTATTTAAGGATGGCACACTTACAGGTTCGCTCCATGTAGAATCGCTCTTTTTAGTGCTCATAAAAATATCTTCGCGATACTCTCCATTTACATCCGGTTTCAGATCTTCATTTAATTTGCCTCCCATACTTTTTTTGCCGGCATAAGTAAATATCATTACCGATTCATCAGCAGTAATAACAGGAACCCCTTCTACTTCTTCTGTATTAATTGGCGGACCAATGTTTGTAATATCAGCCTGAACTTTTTTATCGATCAATTCAATACCGTTACTGCAGTTTTTAATAATTAGTTTCGCATCCTCAATTATTAATTTATCGCCTTCCTTAGGTTTACTATTCACAAAAGCTAAATACGCTTCCAATGATTTTATCGCATCACTAAAACGATAATTTACATGATACGCTTTTCCAAGATAATAATCGATGTCCTCAGATTTTTTACTGTTATTGTTTTTTATGTCTTCAAATATTTCAACCGCACGCGCTTTTTTCTCGGCATAAAAAAGACAGCAATAACCCAATTTAAATTTATAATCCAGATCCTTCGGAGATTTACTGTACAGTTTATCGTAGAGTTCATAAGCTTTGCGGTAATCCTTATTACTAAACTGGTAATAAGCTTCCTCTTCAAGCTCTTTATTGGATTGCGAATAAAGCCTGGTGGAAAAGAAAAGTAAAAACAAAACAAATATCCCTAAGATTCTATTTTGCATATGAAAAAACGTTAAACATCTAAAAATAAAGGTCTGAGTTTAATTCCCGCCTTTAAAGCTTACATAAATTACTTATTAAAAGGCTGGTCTTAATAACTATAGGCTGTTTTTAGCGGCTCATTGTTATTAACTCGTAGTTTTGCCTTAATTTCCATATAGCAATTTTTTTTAGTTTAGTCGTTTTGGCTATCCTGTGCTGCGGAAACAATTCTATATAATTTGTATTCTCTTTTTTTTTACTTCAGTTAATTTAAGTTCTGCTGTAAAACCGCAATTTATTTATTTTATTCTGAATGCGCAAAGACAATTTGCCCTAACCAGAAACGTTAAAGTATTTGGTCTTGTTTTTTTAGTGTTCATTTTTATAAGTATTATTCTATATTTGAGAAAAAAAAGAGGCCTAAATAATGATCTGACTGACACCTCGCAATCGGGAATAATTAATCTTAACAGCGCACGGATCCTTTTATTTTTCGGAGCTGCAATTATTACAACTGCAGCTTTATCTTACGCGTTTGTCAGCAACGAATACGATGATAAATTATATTTATCTTTTTGTCTTGGATTTTTTGTTTTGGGAATGGCCCTTTTATCCTATTTGTCTAAAGTTATTAAAGAAAATATTTCCATTATTTTGATCTCGGTTTATAGTATGGTGGTTTTATACTTCGTGTTTTTAACTTACTACTCATCC
>DATMPR010000346.1:0-8546 GCA_035567575.1 Bacteroidia bacterium | reverse complement strand
CATATTTTAACATAGTCTTTCAAACTCTCAAAATAAAATACCTCATCAAGTGAAATTTTTATTTGTTTGTATTCGGATTTTACAAAGATGAAATTATTTTCAAGCGAAGCATCTTTTTGCTCTTCTATTTTTGGATCTTGTTTAATTACCTTATTCGCAGCTTTTAAAAATTCCTGATAATTAAAGGGTTTTAAAAGATAATCTACAGCCGCAACTTTAAAGCCTTCGAATGCATATTCCTTGAAAGCAGTAGTAAAAATTATTTTTGTATCTGCCGGTAAAGTTTTGCTAAAATCGATCCCGGTGAAGTCAGGCATTTGGATATCAAGAAAAACAAGATCGATCGTTTCACCACTTAATATTTTCATGGCATCAAATGCACTAAGACATTTTCCTTTTAATTCAAGAAATGGAGTTTTTTTAACGTACCCCTCGATCAGCTCTAATGCAAACGGCTCATCATCAATTATCAGACAATTAATCTTTTTCATTTTATGTCGATTGATAAATGTGTGTAATATTTATCATTTTCAATTTTAGTATTAAAAATATATTTGGCTGAATACAATAAATCCAGCCTTTTTTTTAGATTATTGAGTCCGATCCCTGAACCGCTTTTGTCGTCTTTTGTTTTAGGAAAATTATGGTTTTCGGTTGTAAAAATTAAATTGTTATTCTGAAGTGTTAATTTAAAAAGTATTTCTGACGGGTGTGTCGCTGAAATCCCGTGCTTAAACGCATTTTCAATGAGTGATATAAATAGTAACGGAGAAATTTTACATTCTCCTGCTGGAACATCAAAGTTGGCTTGAACGATTGTTTTTTCAGAAATCCTCAGCTTCATAAGATTTATATATTGTTTCATAAATTCAATTTCAGCTGATAAATTTGTTCTGCCGGTATCCGCATCATAAAGCATGTAACGCATTAATTGAGCCAGACTATGTATTGCTTCCTGTGCCATACCAGGTGAGATCTCCACCAAAGAATAAATATTATTAAGTGAATTAAAAAAAAAGTGGGGTTGTAATTGATATTTTAAATGCTGTAATTCTGAATATAAATTTTCTTTTTCTTTTTCTGCTTTTTCACTTTCCGTTTTTATCCATTTTTCTGTTGCTTTTGTCGCAATAGATATAATGATCGGTATCATCATAGAAATTATATCCTTATAAATAAAAAATTTCACAGATATTTTATGTACTCTCGGTGTCTTATCCGGAACCAATGATGTTATTAATTGGCGAATTTCGTAATTGGCCCAGACGCAAACAGCGATAAAACAAAGATTAATAATAATAAAAGTAAATGTTTTTTTATCGAAAAGAATTTTATCGATCAAATAAAAGTAATTTAAATAAAAAATAATTGCATAAAAAATCATCGGGATCCAGGAATATTTTAGAATTCTAACGTAATCAGCAGTCTCATGATAAGAAAGCAGATAAGGAAAAATCAATAATAGCAGCCATATCAAAACATGGATGATTATTTTAAATGAAATTTTATTTTTAAAATCGGCAAACATTTTTTTGCATTAATATTTTAAGACCTTAAAATACAAAGTATCGGCGTTAAGACCCGTAAATATTCCTGCTCCATTATTTACACTGGTTTGTGAATTTGTGAGATTATTCGAGCTGTTATTATTATTCGTATATAAAGCAGCATAATCGGCGTTTATGTGATAAAGGATCAATCGATGGTTACCAAAATAATGAAATTGATTGGCTCTAATTTCATAAGTATTCGTTTGAAGGGGAGAGTTTTTAAAAATACGAGTTGGCGCATCTGTTTTTAAATTAATGGCTTCAGGACTCACTTCAATATTTTCTACTACTATAAGATAATAACTATTATCACTATTGGTCCAGGTTAATTTTATTGGATCAGGAAAAGAAGGAAAGCCGGTAGTAGTTGCAGTAATTTGAGTCATACTAAAACTTGTTATAGATTGTGTGTACCCTATTGGTTTTGTTGGAATGGTAGTAGAAGCGGTTACATTTTTTCCATTGAAAACCAGACTTAAATTGTAACTAAACGTTGGATCAATTTTTAATAAAGGATTGCCTGCAATATAATTTCCATTACCTGTAGATTGTAATTGATATGTGGTATTATTCGCATTAATAAAAACCTGCAAAGCATTAATATTATCGGCAGAAAATTGTGCATTACCGGCAAATGGCGTTAGCCTTGAAATATTAAGTCGCGCTGTATCGCCAACTGTTAAATAACCGGCAATTACAGGTTTATCTTCAAATTCAGGATTTGTTGATTCTTTTTTGCATGAAGCCATAGCAATAAGAATAACAAAGAAGATCATAAATTTTATTTTCATATTAATGTAATTTTAAAGATAGAGTTAAGTTTGGTGTAAATCCTAAATACTGAATGTTAGATTCTATAATTTGTTGGTCGGAAATTTGAAACTCTTTATACCAGGTGTTTTTACGGTTGTAAACATTAAAAATTGAAACCCCAAGGCTTCCGAATTCACGCCCTTTATCATTTTTAAACATATAAGTTGCAGCAATGTCTAAACGATGATAATCCGGTAAGCGTAAACTGTTTTTAGAAGAGACGGTGAAGTAATTTTGTGTGCTTCCGTCAAGAAGCGTTAGATTGTAAGCTCCCGAAGGTGCAGTATAAGGTCTGCCTGTAGCATATATCCATGTGGTTGAAAAAACAAATTTTCTCCATTTATAGATCCCAACAATTTTAAATTCATTAGGTACATCCTGATTGGCTGCATAATAAGTTGGTGAATAAATATCAAATTTACTTCTTGTTTTCGACATCGTGTAACTGATCCACCCGCTAAAGGTTCCGAATTTTTTCTGTGCTAAAAATTCCAATCCTTGCGAGTATCCAATTCCTTTGTAAAAATTTTCTGTATAGCTTTGAGTCGGTCCTCTATTGAAACGGAGAGAATGTTCTGTTAATCCCGATAGATCTTTGTACCAGCCTTCAATACTAAATAAATAGTTTCTTGTATCATAACTTACGCCGGCAATATAATGTATGGCCTGACTTACCGGCACATTTATACCATCAGACAAAACCCAGAATGTTTTATTACCATTCAAAATATCTTCCCTGGTAACTTGGTTTGCAAATTGGTAAAATCTTCCTGTGGAGGCTTTAATGGCTAACTTTTTTGTAATATTATAAGATGCAAAAAAACGCGGTTCATAATAATTTTGTTTTGTTGGAGAGTAATAAGAAGCTCTTATACCGGGTGTGACAATGATCTTCCCGTGTAATAGTTTTATTTTATCTTGTAAATAAGCGCCGGTTAAAACACCAAAATTATGCCTGTTCAATATTGTGGAAGTGTCATTCTGACTATAATTATAAGCAATATCATAATAAGTACCCCAACCGCCTATTCCAATTTGATTGTTATCCGTAATATCAATAGTGTAATCGGTTTTAACACTGTAGTCTTTTAAATTATTATTTTCAAATGTGCCGAATTTTCGTGTGGATTCTGCGCCATTAACATCGGTTACAGTAAATTCATTAGATCGCTCACGCTGACTATAAAAATTGGAATAACTTATTAAAGTATTTCCATAAATTCTGCTATTAAATTTTCTCGCCCATTTAATACTTCCACCCAAATTTCCATATTTGGTTAAGTCAATTATTTTTGCGCTAAAAGTACTTACAGTACTGGAACCACTTCTCGGACTAAAAATACGACTGTTATCCAATTTGTCTGTTCCATTATATACGCTTACAGAAATGATATCGTTTTCGGTTGGCCTGAACGTTAATTTAGAATTCAGATCATAGAAATAAGATTTCACAGTATTGGAGGTGCTTGATTTTCTTCCTGATCCGGATGATTGCTGTTGCGATCCCTGATTGCTATTGTATTGCTCAAAAATTTTATTGTAAAGCGGTCCTTGAAAAGATCTTCTTCCTGCAACCAGAAAAGTCATTTTTTTACCAATAGGAGTTTCGACAAAAGCGTTTACACTTAAAAGGCTCAAGTCGCCACCAATATTGAAATTATTTTGATTTCCATCTTTACCTGTAATTTCAGTTACACTCGACAATCTTCCGCCAAATTTAGATTCAAATCCACCTTTGTATAATTGAACATCTTTAATTGCGTTTGAATTAAATGCGCTGTAAAACCCATACAGGTGATCAACCTGATATACTGTAAATCCGTCGTACACAACAAGATTCTGATCAGGAGTTCCGCCGCGAACATACAAACCGGATGAAGATTCATTACTCGCCGAAACGCCGGGCATTAACTGGAAAGAACGCATAATGTCTTTTTCTCCGATATTCGGTAATTGGTTTAACTTGGCGGGTGACATTTTAATCACACCTAAATTTTCGCCTGCAATATTCATTAGATCTTCTTTTTCTACTTCTATCGTTACCTCAGAAAGTTGTGTTGACAATGGCTCCACTTCAATAATTAAATTCGATTTCTTAAGCAGTGGAGTAAGTTTAAATTCAGTTTTTTTGTATCCAAGATAAGAAATAACGAGCGTTGAAGTATCGGTCGGAACTTTTAATATAGTAAACTGTCCGTCGGCATTTGTTGTAGTACCAACAGGTTTCCCTTTAATACCAATGGTTGCAAATGGAAGAGCTTCAACAGAATTAACGTCAACGAGCTTTCCTGACAAAGTAAAGTTATAAGTTTTAGCAGGGCCATTATACGGAGGTAAAATCGGTTTGCCGTATTTCGAAACTTCTAATACTACTTCTGATTTAAAATCGTCAATAATGGTTTTGTTTGCAGCCGGTTTAATGCTGTCGTTGACATTTTGATTTACTGCGATCTGCTCCGGTTTAGCTGACGATTCTATTTTTATACTTTTGAAAATAGAATTTAATTTAAAATCACTTAGGTCTTCTTTAGTTATGCTTTCGTCTTTTATTTGAAAAAAAAGATTAGTGTATCCTTGTGAAAAATTAAATGTGAGATATTCGGCAAGGGAATTTATGCAATATAATTTTCCTTTGGCTGTGCCGCCCATATTAGGAATGTAAACAAACATGTAATTGGAAAATTGTTCGATGTTTTTCAAAGTGTCATCATCAAAACCTTGCTGAGCAGTTTCTCCGGGTTTTCCTAATTGAAACACAATAGGTTTTTTTAGTGCACTATAATTTCCATCTTTGGTAAAACAAATATATCTCATGTAACATTCATTCCCCGGGCTATTAAAAGCGTATTGTCTTTGAGAAAATACTACTGAAGAAAAGAATAGAAAATAAGTAATAAATAAACCTGTACTTCTCATTTGGGTCCAAAAATTTTAAGAATGTAAATTGTTAAAAAAAAAGCAATTTGACAGCTAATATAGAAGTTTACGATGATTTTACAGTTGAAACAGTCGGTTTACTCGACGATTATAATGGTAAATGGTTAACATAAATCATTGTTTAGGAAATAATGATAGTCCGGGTAAGCCGGTGCTTTACAAAATAATGTAGTACTTCAATATTCAACCCCTTCAGGGTTGTGGCCTTTTTATTTTTTCTGTTATTAATATTGAAACCCTTCAGGGTTTGCAAGCTGTAAAATTGTATTCAATTTTCAATCATGGGATTAAATATAATAAATGTCATTAACATATCTTCAAGATTAATACGCTGCGAGATCTCAAGCAGTATTCCCCAACCCTGAAGGGGTTGAACATTTTAGAAGCGGTTCAATAAGATCCTGAATGTTGTTCCTTTATTAGCTTCGCTATCCAGAACAAATATTTTACCGCCGTGATAATTTTCAATTATACGTTTGCATAAAGACAAACCTAGTCCCCATCCGCGTTGTTTGGTTGTGAAACCCGGTTCAAAAACAGTTTTGAATTTTGATTTAGGAATTCCTTTTCCGGTATCTGAAATATCAATGGCAATTCCCTCAGGAATTTCTTTTACGTTAACCGTGATTTGCCCTTTCCCATCCATGGCATCAACAGCATTCTTACACAAATTTTCAATTACCCATTCAAATAGCGGAACAGAAACATGTACATGAATTTCTTTTTGCGGCATTTGGACTATGTAATTCACGTTTTTTGAAGTTCGTTGTTTTAAATAATCGGTTGCGTTTTGAATAACGGCGCAAATTTCTTCATCCTGTAATGTTGGCTGAGAACCAATTTTCGAGAAACGTTCAGTGATAGTATTTAAACGTTTTATATCACGGTTCATTTCATTCACCACGGCATCATCAACACCTAAAGTTCGTAAATGTTCGTTCCATCCCATTAACGAAGAGAGTGGAGTACCTAACTGATGCGCTGTTTCTTTACTCATACCCACCCAAACCTGATCTTGTTCTGCCTTACGCGCAGTGCTGAATAAAATATATGCGATCAATAAAAATAATCCAATTACACCAAATTGAACATAAGGATAATATTTTAATTTGGTGAGTAATTCCGACTCAGCATAAAAAATATAATTCGTGTAGCCATCTCCAAAATTAATTTCTATTGGTGGATTTTGCGATGCTAATTTATCCAGTGTTTCTTTTAATTTTTCAGGTGTATTTATTTTCAGAGAATCAATTTTATTATTCTTCCCGATAATTTGAGTTTTGCTGGAGTCAGTATAAATTACCGGAATGTCAGCTGAATTAAGGGCAACTTCTTCTAAAAAGGATTTTGTTAAACTATCAAATACTAATTTAATATCTGAGAAAACTTTGCTGTCTTTATAATATAAAAAATTCTTATATTGTTTATATACGTTTATGGTCACAGGTGCGTAACTCTCTTTCATGATATTGAGTTGCTCTCTCAAATAAAGAGTATCGTTTTCCCTTAATGTATCTAAATTTCTTTTTCCTGTAATATTGCCTTTTTCATCCGTTAATATTACCGGTACAGTTGTATTGTCCTGAATTACTTTTAAAGCGAAGTCGTTGATCATATCGCTCGCTGTTAATTGCCGGGTAGCTTCCGCGTATAATTCAACTTTTTTGCGTTCCTCGAGTTTCATTTTGGTAAATAGATCGCCGGTAAATTTAATGAGCTTCACTTTTTTCTGAACAGCTGTTGCCCATAATTTAGCTTTTGCTCTTTCGCCTTCTGCTATGCCTTTTACTAAACTATTCGTGTACCACAACGAAGTAAAAATAATAAGCAGGGCTATTATAAATAGCACCCACTTCCAGCGTTGTTTTTTTGAATAGATGTTCATTTAGTATATAACGTCAGAATCAAAGATTTATTTTAAGCCGCAGATAACACAGATTACCACAGATAGTTTTTTAATCCGCGAAATCCGTGGCTTATTTTTTTATTTCTCCAGTTGCTCAGTACTAACTCCAGTTGTACTATAACCGCCGTCGTGAAATAAATTTTGCATGGTAACCATTTTGGTTAGATCGGAAAACATGCTCACGCAAAAATTAGCGCAATCATCAGCGCTTGCATTTCCTAACGGTGACTGCATATCAGCAAAATCATAAAACTCGGCAAAACCTTTAATACCACCCCCTGCACTTGTTTTAGTTGGCGACTGTGATACAGTATTGATGCGGACCTTTTTTGCTTTGCCATAATGATAACCAAATGTGCGTGCAATACTTTCGAGCATGGCTTTAATATCCGCCATATCTGTATAAAAAGGGTAAGTGCGTTGTGCGCCAATATAAGTTAATGCAACAACAGATGCGTGATCGTTCAATGCATCCATTTTGTAAGCAGTCGCCAACATTTTGTGTAATGATAAAGCAGAAACATCAATGCCTTTATTATAAAAATCGTAATTCAATTCGGTATAAGGAATATTTTTACGGATGTTAACGCTCATGCCGATAGAATGCAGAACAAAATCAATTTTTCCGCCTAAAACATCCATACTTTCAGCGTATAATTTTGTAATATCTTCTACATTCGTTGCATCAGCAGGAATAATTTTGGCACCTGTTTCTTCCGACAACTTTTTAATTTCTCCTAAACGCATTGCAATTGGAGCATTAGTTAAAGTAAAAGCAGCGCCTTCCTCATGACAACGTTGTCCAACTTTCCAGGCAATAGAGTTTGCATCGAGTGCTCCTGTAATAATTCCGCGTTTTCCTTTTAATAAATTGTAAGCCATAATGATTGTTTTTTGTGTTACAAATATAGTATTTATTAGTGAGATGAACTTTTCATTTTAATTCGCAATTGAATTGTTTCTAGTTTAATGTTCCTTGTTATTTTTCCTGGTAATTTTTATTTTAAACCAGAAACCTCAATTTTGATTGAGCAGATCTTTTGCATTTTTAATAGCAGATGCAGTCGGATTTCCGGTGCTTAACATTTTCGCGATCTCCACTACGCGCTCATCTTTATTTAATTCTTTAATATGTGAAATGGTTTTACTGCTTTCATCATTTTTATAAACAAACAAATGAAATTTACCTTTGCTTGCAATTTGTGGTAAGTGGGTGATGCTTATCACTTGCATTTTTTCACTCATGCGTAAAAGTATCTGTCCGATTTTATCGGCTACATCACCACTTACTCCTGTATCAATCTCATCGAAGATGATTGTTGGCAAAGCTTTTTTGGTTG
>DATMPR010000345.1:0-5567 GCA_035567575.1 Bacteroidia bacterium | reverse complement strand
TACATTTAATTGGAAAATTTGAAGTAATAATCGGCTTAGGCATCTTTTCTTTTTTAAGTTTAAAAGAAGGTTTGTTCTTTTGGTTCACTTCAAGGCCAATGGATAAAATGCTAAAGAAAAATTCAAAACTTATGTTACGGGCGAGATCATCTATAAAAAGTATTTCTGAATCTATATTCACTCGTTGGTAGGGGAAGCTACCATTTGGATCAAACGATTTTCCGTCAATGTCCACTACGTTGCGGATATAACCTAAACCCTCACACAGAAGAGTTTTGCCGACTGATCCGTTGGCTTGAGACTGATCGGTGCCGTTAATGGATTCATCCAAAAAGCAGGGGATGATCGTTTTTGTAGGCGAAAAGAAACGGTGAATCATAAACCCGATGATGCTTTTTAATGACTGATATTTTGCATCATTTTTGTCGCATAGCCTGAAACAAAATTCTTTATAGTCACCATCCGGCTCACCTCCTTTATTTAATGTAATATTGTATGGACGAATCTGTTTATCCCAGATCAAACCATTTAAACTTTTGTAATCCATAAGCTCCGTTCCTTGCGCTGTGACCTTAACAACACCGTTTAAAAAATAAAAGAAGCTTTCTGTTCTGGTATCAAAATGTTCAGTGATTTCTTTTACCGGCAGAAACCTGAGCTTGTGAACTGTTACATAATTTAAAATACCGGTTACAAACAAATTTGCGAGTTGATGTTTTTTCCATGAATAGGCAAGTACAGCAGGAAGGTCGGTATCTATGTAATTTTCTACAGCGTGGCAAACATCAGTCAGGTCTGCAAATCTGATCACATTATTTTTAATGTGCGCCAATCGTTTTACATCATTGATAACTATCCAGCAGAATCCTAATGCTGCTCCAATAACATCTTTTACTAAGCTTCTGTGGTGAAAACTGAGTTTTTTTGGTGTTGCTTGCCAACCGGTACCATAAACAATTTCTCCTTCAATAATTTTTGATGCATCTTTCGCGTCCATTTTTTTTGAAATAATTTGATTTTTAAATTCTGCGCCTGTTTTTAATTAACTTTTGGTTCTGTAACCGTTTGATTGTTTTCTGAAACAGAGACAGAAGTGTTATCAACTACAGGTATAATATTGAACGCCCTGAATGTGTTGAAGTATCTTGGAATACCATCTTTACCGGTGGAGCTCTTACCGTAAATTTCAAACTCAACTGTTACCAAAGTGTTAGCCGGAATTGAATCCAACAATGCGATTATTTCATTACCGAAAACTTCAAATATTACATTGGGATAAGGACCGCCACTGGTACGGCTTAATATAAAATCTTTTTTTACGGCATCGCTTTTAAAAACTTGTTTTGGGCTCACGTTGTGGAGCAGCCCTGTCATTTTTTCCATTTTTTATAAAATTAAATTGATTAAATAATACATTAAATTAATTGTGCGCCCGCTTTTGGTGCAGGCGCACAATTTTTAGCAAAGAGAAATTAGCCGACCAACATACGTAATACCTGTAGGTTTACAGTCTGGCCATGCACTGGCACATCAATTACATTTTTGGCTAAATTCCGAGGAAAGTAGAAAGTACGCTTTACTACTTTGCCCTCTTTATTTACGCCTTTGGAAACATAACCGATCAGCGTCTTTCCATTTTTTAGCATCAGGGTAACCTGATCTTTATTGTTGGCGGAATGAAACCGGAAGTTGGTTTCTTTTTCAATGTAGTAGGATGTAATAGTGCCACCTTCCGATTTACCATTACCGGTAACGCCAAACGGCAGGATAAATGGTTTGCCATCTTTCGCCTGATAAGGTTTTACTCCCCTTTTCTTATCAACGATCTCACTGAAACCGCGTTGACTTTTTGACGCTACCACTTCAAAGACCACATCCCGATCGATCATATCTTCATCAAGGATAATTGCTTCTTCAAATGGCACCAGTGGTGTTGTATCCACAGGCTGACCAAGCGGTATCGCTCTTAGTGAAGTGATCTCTTGTGTACTGGTCGCTCTTATTGTTTCAACTACAGATGCCAAATCACTCAAAGGTTGTTCGGTAGTTGCTTCGTTTACAGCAGGAGTATTGTTTTCAACTTCTGTGCTTGCGGTATTTTGGGTATCATCTGTTCCAGATGTTGTTTCTGACCCGGTCTTTAAATTGTCCATGTAATAGGATTAAGAATTAATAAATATTTACCTAAGACTAACCAAAGGTTTTATGCGGGAGGTGATTTATTTTTTGCCATCGTTGCGGAAATATTTTAATTTGATTTATACTTTGCGTTTTAGTACGTATAGAATTTCGCCGCACTGGTCAGGGAACTCAGGTGCCATGAAAGCACTCACTTGTTCTTTGCTGTAATACGATGAAAGACCGCGGTACATTTCGGTTTGCCATTCATTCATAACAGGTTTAAAATTTTCGACTGTGCCAGGAGTACCAAACCGTTGTATGATATTAAAATAAGTAGTCAGGTATAATATAATATCCTGTTCACTTATTAAATCGGTGGATTTTGATAACCTTATAAAATAAGTAGCCTCGCTGTTACCGCACATAAAACAGTTTTGAATGTAATAAAGCAGCTCTACTTTAGTTAGTGCAACATCTGGTGCGTAAAAGGATATAACCATACCCGCCTGTACATTTAAAAAAACGCTGTAGTCATCACTACCGGATTTTAAATCAACAGTAGCAAATGACGCCCATTGTAAATGGCGCCACTTAGCAGTATTGGTTTCAGTGGCTACCGTATCTGAATCCATTGCATAAAATGAACTTACGCCGGTTTTGTTCCGGTACAGTAATTCAATTAAATTACCACCACCACTACCAAAACAACATACACGCTGACCCGGTGCAGCGTACCTTAATATTATTGTAAATAACATGTACCGTATAAAATTGGATTCCTTGAATGCATGGCCATCGGTTGCATCCTGCAACTGTATTGGGTTTTGAGTATTAGTTGTTAATGACATTTTATGTGGTTTTGAATTATGGCAAAAATAAGTTCAATAAAAAGTTTGTGAAATACGGTAGTGGGTATTATGCTAAAAGAAGAATTATGGGAATTATGAGAACTATCAAATTTTGCGATAGGCTAATTGCTAAAGAAGTGTCTTTTTATTAATTTTAAGAAAAATACCAATGGAGGACTTATTTGTAATAGCTGAGAAATTGGAAAATAAATTGTTGACTCTGCAAACGCCGGAGTTTATTGATAATTTCATCCTGAACTCTTTTGACTATTTAAACAATGAAAAAAGAATCGATGAAGTAAAAAATATCTTTCAGGACATTAATGATCTTTATACGGAATGGGATAATTCATTGCGAAAGCTTCTCGGTCTAAATGTACCACCTTCAGAAAAAAAGATTGCTTTTTCGCAGATTGAAGAGAGAATAAAGAGGTTTGAATTTAAAAATAGCACGAAGGCTTTAACTGATGTTTTAAATAATACCCCATATAGCCTATTGAAAAGTAAAATGTATGAACCTCAATGCAAACAATACATCTCCACTATTAAAGCGGTAATTTCTGAGTACAAAAATATTTTTGTTACAAACTATGAATTTCTTACACCGGCGGAAATAGTGCGTCGCAAAAAAAGGAATGGCAAAGGAGAAGAGCCGGGCTTATTAACTTTCATTAAGTCTGAACATATAAAACATTTTGAAACTATTTGTGAAGCACTTGCCAAATTAAAAGGTGATACTGATTTAGTTGAATATTGTGAAGATGGCACCTATATATGGAATACGAAAACAAGGGGAAATATTTTAAAACTGGTTGCATTTTCAGTGGCTCTTGAAGAGGGAAGAATAATAAAAAAAATTGGTGGTATGGCACAGAAAGGTCGCGCATACTCTAAGTATTTTAATATAAAGCAAGATATTATTAAACAGTTTGAAGAAAAACAAATCCCAAAATCCTCAAAATTTAAAGGGCCATTTGAGAAAATAATATCTGATGTTCTATCCGGCAAAAAAGTAAATAAGTTCTCATAATTCCCATAATTCTTCTTTTAGCAAATCACGAAGCTTAGCCTATACGCAGGATAAGCAAGGGTTATTTTTGCATTCTAAAACAAAGAAGAATGAAAAAGACCACCAAACATGCTGTTATGCGCAAGATGCAACAACCGGCCGTAACCGCCGTCACACGGGTTACAAAAACAAATTCAGCCAAACGCAATAAAACATTTGCAATAGCAAGATTAACATTAATGGAGTACACCAATGATGAAATTAAAGTTTTTGAAAGTGGAACCTTAAGAGAAATTGCTAAAATGCTTCTTGATCGGGAATTAAGGTTGGTAGACAAGATTGTAATTCCACCTGAAGAAGTAAAAACGACTGAAAATATTTTGGCAGATGAAAACACCATTGATCATCGTAAAATAATACACACGCCAAAAGCGTATGGCGATTGGAAGGGAAGTGATTTTATTTATGCGCTCGAAGACATTCAGGGCGACATAGAGAATGGTAAGTACACAACTATTGAGCAGTGCATGGAGAACCGTTATTTTCGGGACTGCGATAAAGAGGATCAGGAACAACTAATCGATATTGCTAACTGGTACCTCCACATAAACGAGTAATTAAATCATTTTTAAATAGGGGAGCTCTGCTCCCCTATTTTAATTCCAAAACTTTTGTATGAAACAACTCATTAAAAACATCTTTAGTTTTTTTCGCAAAAAACAAAAACCAACGCCAATATATTATTTACCAACGCCTAAACCGGAACTTTCTTCTGAAGATTGGTCAGGTGACGATTACCTTTTTAATAAACCCTTGAGTAGCAGAAAAACAATTATCAGGACAAAAGGAAAAGTACACAACATAAAAAAGATATTTGACCGCCTTAATAAAGAACATTTTGAGGGAAAAATAAAAGCAAAAATTACTTATGGCAGATATGGTTGTAGGAATGTAAAAAGGCGAAGAAGAATAACATTCGGTACTTACTCATCATCTGAATTATTAATACGTATTCACCCTACACTGGATTCAAAGGAAGTTCCGGAGTGTTTTGTAGAGCACGTTATTCACCATGAAATACTTCATGAAGTATTTCCGCCAATACATGGTGCATACAGACGTCAAGTCCACCACTATGACTTTAGGGTAGCAGAAGCAGCTACACCCACTTACAAAGAGGCAATGAAATGGGAAAGGGAAAATCTCAAAATATTTTTCAGAGACCCGAAAATAAAATAGTACCCGGTCGCAAAATTTACCCCACTACTCTGAAAATTATAAATTGCCAAACGATACTCAAATACAATTACTTATTGATAAGCTCGAAGCTTTACAGGCGTCTGTAAATATTATTGCTGAAACAGTAGATAAAATGAAAAAGGAAAAAATGGCATTAGGCGATTGGACAATTGAAAAAGAAGTGATAGCTGTAACCCGATTGTCACGCAGTAAATTATTGGATCTGCGCAAAACAGGCAAAGTTAGCAGCAGCAGTTTTAATGGCAAGACACCTTATTACAGACTTAGTGATTTTAAAAAGCTGTTAGATAAAAATGAACGATAAACTAAAATAACAAAGCATGGAAGTA
>DATMPR010000344.1:0-3626 GCA_035567575.1 Bacteroidia bacterium | reverse complement strand
TTGGTTTCAGAGAAATATTTCTGAATACAAAACATGACGCACGCAGCGATAAACACATCTCCAACCCCAATGCAAAATCAAGCGCGAAACGTTTGTGCATGTATTTACGCTGGATGGTGCGGAATGATAAAAAAGGTGTTGACTTCGGCATCTGGAAAAAAATAAATGCCTCCCAACTCTGTTTGCCTTTAGATGTACACACCGGAAACGTAAGCCGCAAATTAGGTTTATTAAAACGCACCCAAAACGACTGGCAAGCCGTTGAGGAAATTACTTCTGTACTAAAACAATTTGATAAAACCGATCCCGTGAAATATGATTTTGCTTTGTTTGGACTCGGTGCCTTTGAAGGGTTTCGTTAGTTCGGAGCTTAGAATTGGGAGATAATCTTCTTTAGAAACGAGCGATGGCTGAGCCGAACCCACCATTAAGGAATATTAAAAAAGTCAGGCTGCTGACTTGAGTGAACAACTCTTGCAATAAAAATTTCTTTTGGTTCAATTTTATAGGATACACGAATACTGTCCTTATTAAAAACTCTATAAGTGCCGTCATTATTTTCTTTCAATTCATCTTCCCTGAACATTTCGGGATTAGAAGGGATTGTTTTAATAATATTGTTTACTCTGGTTTTAACGCGTTTTGCATTAACAGGCGAATCTAGTTTAATATAATTCAGAATATCAATGAAATTATATAAGGCTTTGGTACTCCACCTGATTTTCCGGTTTACTCTTTTTCCCATGCCGCCAATAATGAATCAGCCTCATCCTGAGTAAAATATTTCCCGCTTTTAATTTGTGTTACAGCTTCATCAATTTCCTTATTGTATTTTTTTACAAACTTCTCCTTTGCTTTAGAGTTTGAGAAAATTAACGCCTTAATTTTTTCAATAACACTATTGTCATGAGTGGTTAAAACCAACCTTGCAATTTGTCTTCTATCTGCTATAGTTATCATTGCTTTTATTCTTTATACAAATTTACAAAAAATTTCTTCTCCTTTTTACACCTGTTAAATAAATTGGTTTAGGGATGCGGAGGGTTTAGTTCTTTTGTTTTTTCAGCAAAAAACCGCAACGAAGCGGAGCCTACTTCGACAAGCTCAAGATAAATTCCGCAGCCCTGTCGCAAATAAGCTCAAAAAATATTTCTAATTAATCGCCTTCAACTTCTCTGCCGATTCAGGACTGATCTTAATATCATTATTTACGATCCAGTCTTTCATTTTATTTATGAAAACATCTTTGTCCTGAATGGAGAAAGTTTTTATCATGGTGCTTCGTCCGTTTTTTTTGATGATGTAAAAAATATCGTGGCGGTATTCAACATGATCTACTTCGGTGACAAATATTTTTTCCATTTCTTCGAGGGCAATTAAAATATAATTCGCGTACACATTTACGAAGCATAATTTTTTATAATACTTTAACAAAGAAATTATTATTTCGGTAAGCGCAAGGGCGAGACAGATGGGATAAAGTACATCAACCCTGCTTGGTGAAAAAGCTAAAACAAGCGCGAAGGTTAAATAAATTCCAATTTTTATAAAGCGGTACATGTAAAAACTCCCCGGGTAATAAGCAAAACGCTCAACGGGGAGCAAGGCTTTATAGGAGGTGTTGTTATATTCGAAATAACTCAATAAAGCATAAACAATTCCCATCATCGCCTGAATAATGAGAAGATCAGTACTATTTAAAACCCCCTGAAAAACTGTAAAAACAGTTAAAACAACCAGAGCTATGAGTACAAGGTTTTTCCCGATTATTGCGTTAGTGCTGTTCATTTTATTTTTAGTAAATTTATAACCAAATGAGCTTTGTCTTTCCTACTTTTTTATACGCCCTCTTCGCCCTCTCCATTCCTATCATCATACATTTATTCAATTTCAGGAAATACAAAAAAGTTTACTTCACAAACGTAAAGTTTTTACGCGAATTAAAACAGGAAAGTCAGTCGAAATCGCGATTAAAAGAGTTATTAATTTTATTAAGCCGCATTTTAGCCATTATGTGTCTGGTTCTAGCCTTTGCCCAACCTGTTTTAGTAGATAAAACGGCTAAAATAAAAACAGGCGATAAAGCCATTGGCATTTATATTGATAATTCCTTTAGCATGGAAGGAATTAATAAAAACGGTACACTTTTAAACGATGCCAAAAAACGCGCCCTCGAAATTGTAAATGCTTTTGGAAGCGCGGATAGATTTGTTATACTCACCAATGATTTTGAAGGTAAACACCAGCGCTTATTATCGAAAGAAGAAATTGTGGATGCCATTAATGAAATTAAAATTTCAGCGGCGGTAAAACCATTGTCGTTAGTTGTAAAACGACAAAATGATTTTTTAAAAACAAGTAAAGCAAAAGACTTAAGACAATTTTTAATAAGTGATTTTCAGAAATCAGTTTCTGATTTTAAAAATTTAAAAGCTGATACTTTAATAAGTTCAACCTTAATTTCGCTGGCAGCGAATAATAATAACAATTTATATATTGATACTTGCTGGTTTGAAACACCGGTTCAGCAAAAAGGAATTATTCAAAAACTAAATATCAGAGTTTGGAATAAAAGCAATCAGCCTGTTGAAAATGGCACTATTAAATTATTCATCAACAAACAACAAATTGGAATTGCTTCTTATAATGCAGAACCGAATTCGAAAGCAGAAACTAAAATGACCTTTGAATGCAAAACGGAAGGATTTAATTTTTGCTCTCTGAAAATTGATGATTATCCGATAGTGTTTGATGACGAATTATTTTTTACGTTCAACTCCAAACTAAATATTTCGGCGCTTGTTATTAACGGCACCAATGCAAAAACAGGAACGCATTTTAAAACGTTGATGCAAAATGATAGTCTGTTTAGTTTTCACGAAAATAATGAGCAGTCGGTTGATTATGCTTTATTCGGTAATTCAAATTTAATTGTGTTGAATGAGATCGAAAATTTTTCTTCAGGAATGATCGCCGAGCTGACTAAATACGTAAACAATGGAGGTTATCTCGCTATTATTCCCGCTGCAAAAGCGAATCAGCAAAACTATAATGATTTCTATAAAACATTCAACCTTCCTTTAATTTCAGGTTTAGATACAGCAAAATTAAAAGTTGAGAAAACTGATTTCAAAACCGGATTTTATGAAGGTGTATTTGATAAAATTGATGAACGCATAGATCTACCAATCGTAAGAAAACATTACACCTTAAACATGAGTTCAAAAAACAATATGAATCCCGTTTTAAAATTAATTAACAGCGAAACATGGATCGGAGAACTTCCAATTAAAAATTCTAAGATCTATATTTTTGCAAGTGCCTTAGATGAAAGCTTTACTAATTTTTGCAAGCATGCGTTGTTTGTCCCGACTTTTTATAAAATGGCCATCAATAGTTTAAAACCTTTGCCTTTATATTATTACGCGCAAACAAATTCTGTAATAAGTTTAAATGCGCTGAAAGAAAAAAGTGAAGAGCCCATTCATTTAACCGAGATCAACAATAAGTTTGATGTGATCCCTGAGATCCGCGTGAACGATAACCACCTTAATGTTTATACCCAAAACCAGATCACTGCCCCCGGTTTTTATAAACTGACTCATAAAGGAGTAGCCCTTCAATCC
>DATMPR010000343.1:0-2429 GCA_035567575.1 Bacteroidia bacterium | reverse complement strand
AAGAAAGCGTGTGGCTGATAATTTTCTTTGTTACTGCGCAGATCAGTGAACAATTTTGACTGAACCATTCTCATGTATAAATATGCCTTTGGATAAGTTTCCATTCTGTTATGCTGTTTTACTTTTCCGTTTAAATTTAATTTTTGTTTTACCCTGGGTTAAATAAAAGCCCCGGATCTTTGCTTTTTTTTTGCATAAAATATAACTCTGTGCAAATAATGCATTTGTGAGAACAAGAAATATTGCAATAAATTTCATTTATTATTATTTTGGTTTAAGACTTTGAACATATTTATAACTGACATCAAAATATTTTTTAAGCTCTGCAGTTTTTTTGAGAAGTGCCCGAGGAACTACAGCATACTCTTTCATTACAACACCGTTTTGAAAAGATTGGGTTGTTTTATATTTTTTAATGAAGGCCTGCAGATCTTCTGCAGGAAGGCGGAGATTTACGCTTCCGTCTTTTGAAAGAAAACTAAACATGTGACCCTTACAAGAAGTGTAAGGCATTGTTGCGCCTTTTCGTTCAACTTTTTTATTGGTGACGATGAGCTTTTCATAAAGCTGGAGAGTTTCGCCGGGTATTGAAATATCTTTTTTCATATTGAGTTCTATTATAATTTTATTTTAAGCGCAGGGCCTTTTTTGCTTTGGTAAATAGCTTTAACAACAGGGTTATAAGAAAATAAAGTAAAATGCCCAACGTGAATAGAATTGGAGATAACCAATAACCAAGCTTTTCTTTTGCCATAATGTTATATGAATAGCCAACGTAGAAGCTGCCATTATCTTCGATATAAAAACCGATGTAGTGAGGATAAAATATTTTGCAAATTGCCGTTAAAATAATTATGAAAACAAGAAAGTATAAAAATCCAAAAAAAATGTACTTTATGGTGTTAAAAATACCATTACCAATATTCTTTAGCAAGGCAATAAACAGGCGACGCGGATTAAATGATTTTGCGGCTTGATATACCTGGCGTTCAGCAACGAGAGGTTTAATATACTCCTCAGGTTTGCCAAGTTTTTGTAACGCATTTTGAAGCGCCACCGCTTCATCAGGGTTATCATGTATGCGCATGCTGTCATAAATGTGGGCCGTGATTTCCATTCGAATATCTTTCTTCTCATTTTCAGGGAGCGAAGCAATTTGTTGTTCCACTTGCTGTAAATAGGCATCGAAAACCTGTTTTGCTTTTTCGTTTTTAAAATTGATCATTTTATTTGATGGATTGAATGTTTGAAATAAGATAGAGCCATTGCTTTTTCATTTCCGAAAGATTTTTTTTACCGACGGACGTTATCTTATAATATTTGCGAGGCATTCCGGATTCCATTTCTTCCCAATTCGAATCGACCATTCCACAGGTCTTTAATCTATTCAGCAAAGGATATATCGTTCCTTCAGCAACATCGTACTCGGTATATTTTTTTATCTCAACAATTAACTCATAACCATAGCGGTTTCGTTTGGAGAGCATAAGCAGAATTATGAACTCCAAAATTCCTTTTTTGACCTGGGAATTCCATCGCTGTATAAAATCGGTTTCTTCGGACATTTACTTAAATTGCTGAAGCAAAGATATACAAAGTACATAGTATTACGATGTATAAATAAATTTTTATACCTTTGATGTTCAAGTATTTGTAATTATTTTGTTTTGTTTTGGGTTATTGTGGCTAAGTTTATGAAACAAATACATGTTTTTTATGGAAAGTAAAATTTTAGGATTAAGAACTGCTATTTACAAAGTGGCGGATATAAAAAAGGCTACAGAATGGTATAAAAAAGTTTTTGAAATAGCGCCCTATTTTAATGAGCCGTTTTATGTTGGGTTTAATATTGGAGGTTATGAATTGGGTTTACAACCGGCAGAAAAGCCGGTGTCAGAGAAAGAAGAAAGTGTGATAACTTATTGGGGCGCTAAAGATGTGAATACAGAATACCAAAGATTTATTGCAAGCGGAGCCGTAAAACATGAAGCGCCGCAAGATGTTGGCGGCGGTATTATTGTTGCGACAGTAAAAGATCCCTGGGGGAATATAATCGGCTTGATATATAATCCACATTTTAAATTGAGCTAAATTAATGGGAGCTGACATTGGAAAAATATTTATCTGTGCTATTTTTCTGGCTTTGGGAAATTTCCTACCGGCGCAAACCATTCATGATACAGCAAAATGCAGAGTATTACTGGAACATGGTGAAGATATTTATTTAGTTAAGCCAGACTCAGCAGTAATATTGTGGAATTCAGTTATAGGTCTGATTGAAAGAAATTTGAATTCCCTGAATGGTTCCAAAGGCAATTTGAAAAATACTTTTTTGAAATACGAGGCGCAGGTTTTAAGTAATTTAGGTTACATATATGAGAGCAAAGGAGACATTGCCTCCGCTCTGAAATATTTTGAAAAAAGTTTAA
>DATMPR010000342.1:0-14197 GCA_035567575.1 Bacteroidia bacterium | reverse complement strand
TAAGCACGCCTTAAAAGCCATTAAATACAGCGCCTGCGATTATTTATTGAAGCCAATTGATATTGATGAATTAAAACAAGCCGTTAATAAAGTCTCTGATAAAAATAATGCTGCGCCAACAATGGAGAATTTACAATTTTTAATTCAACATCTTAAAAAAGCTGATGATACTTATCAGAAAATTACCCTGCCAACAGGAAATGCTTATGAGATCGTAAACATAAAAGATATAATTCGTTGCGAAGCAGATGCGAGTTATACGCACTTTCATTTAGTAGGCGGTAAAAAATTAATGGTATCCGCTAGCTTAAAACATTATGAAGACCTGTTACCTGAAAGCGAATTCATCCGCATCCATCATCAACATTTAATTAACATGAACCACGTTACCCGTTACTTAAAACAAGACGGCGGTTATGCGGTAATGAGCGATGGCACCCAAATTGAGGTTTCCCGCCGTAAAAAGGAGGCTTTTATGGATAGGCTGAATAAGGTCTGAAAAAGCAGGCCCTAACGAAAAGCAGCAGGAAACAGTGGCAGGAGGCAGTAAAATTATGGGTTAAGGATATGCATTTCCATATCTGAAAAACCAATACCAACCACTTATTAGGAAAAAACCGCCACTTATTAAAAGGCGGTTTTTTTTGCTTTAAGACGGTTGTAAATTTACAGTACGTTCTTTGCTAAGGGTTTTTGTTTAGTTTATACACTAAACCTTAAATATAAGCCATCAATGTGATTCGCGGGGATGTTTACATTGGTGGCTTTTTTTTGCCACAGATTTCGCAGATTAACGCGGATAAATTATCTGTGAAAATCTGCGAAATCTGTGGCTAGTGATGATGCCCGTGCGGACCGTGAACATGTCCGTGCTCTAATTCTTCTGCTGTTGCATCTCTAACATCCAATACTTCACCAACAAAATGTAAGTCATGACCGGCTAACGGATGATTAAAATCCATTGTAACGTGTGCTTCAGCAATTTCAAGAACTTTTCCAATTAATTGGTTTCCGTCCTGATCGTGCATGGCGATGTCTTCATTTAATTTAACGCGTGCATCGTCAAATTTTCCGTCAACGATAAACGCTTCTTTATTTACTTTTACGATATAATCTTTTTCAATTAAGCCATATCCTTTTGCGGCTTCAATTCTGAAATCAAACTTATCGCCTTTTTGTTTCCCGGCTAAATTCGATTCGAAATCAGGTAATAATTGTCCGAACCCGAATAAAAAAACAAACGGATGTTCAACACTTGTTTGTTCTGCTAATTCTTCAGGGCCATTGTTTTTGCTTGAGGTTAAATGATAATTAACCGATACTGCCTTGTCTTCTGCTATTTTCATGATGTTTTATTGTTTAATGGTTTATTGTTGGATGGTTAAATGGTTGGTTGTTTTATTTTTCAATTAACCATTTAACAATTAGCCATCCATCAACTAATATCAAATTTTATGCCTTGTGCCAGAGGTAATTTGTTACTGTAGTTAATAGTGTTGGTTTGTCTGCGCATATAAGCTTTCCAGGCATCTGATCCGCTTTCTCTTCCGCCGCCTGTTTCTTTTTCACCGCCAAATGCACCGCCGATTTCAGCACCGGATGTTCCGATGTTTACATTTGCAATTCCGCAATCACTTCCGTTAACTGATAAAAATTGTTCGGCTTCGCGTAAGTTAACCGTCATGATAGATGAAGATAAACCTTGCGGCACTCCATTTTGCATGGCGATGGCTTCATCCAGTGTTTTATATTTCATGATGTATAATACAGGAGCGAATGTTTCATGCTGCACAATTTCAAATTCATTTTTTGCTTCTGCTATTGCCGGTTTTACATAACAGCCGCTTTCGTAACCTTTTCCTTCCAATACTCCGCCAGCGACAATGATTTTCCCTCCTTCAGCAATTACACGTTCTAAGGCGCTCTTGTAATTTTTTACTGCGTCTTTATCAATTAGCGGACCAACGTGATTATTTTCATCCAAAGGATTTCCAATCCGCAATTGAGAATATGCTTTTACTAAACGCTCTCTAAATTTATCGTAAATACTTTCGTGAATGATTAAACGGCGTGTTGTTGTGCAGCGTTGTCCGGCTGTACCAACTGCACCAAATACTGCAGCAGTAATCGCAATTTCCTGATCTGCATCCGGCGTAATGATAATTGAATTGTTTCCACCTAACTCTAACAATGAACGGCCAAAACGTTCAGCAACTTTAATACCAATTTGTTTTCCCATCCGTGTTGAGCCTGTTGCGCTCACTAACGGAACGCGCGTATCGGCAGTCATGAATTCACCAACTTTATAATCACCATTCAGCAAACAACAAATTCCTTCAGGTAAATTATTTTCTTTCGCGACTTCATTCCAAATATTCTGGCAAGCAACAGAACACAAAGGTGTTTTTTCGGATGGCTTCCAAACACAAACATTTCCGCAGATCCATGCTAAAGCTGTATTCCAGCTCCAAACTGCAACGGGGAAATTAAATGCGCTTACAATTCCAACAATTCCTAAAGCATGCCATTGTTCGTACATGCGGTGTGAAGGACGTTCGCTGTGCATTGTTAAACCGTATAACTGACGAGATAAACCAACTGCAAAATCACAGATGTCGATCATCTCTTGTACTTCTCCTAATCCTTCCTGCAATGATTTTCCCATCTCGTAAGAAACAAGTTCTCCCAATGGTTGTTTTTTTGCGCGCAATTTGTCACCGAACTGGCGAACGTATTCACCTCGTTTCGGTGCGGGAATATTTCTCCAATATTTAAAAGCCTCAGAAGCTGTTTGAATTAATTTATCGTAATCGGCTTTAGCAGCAGTTTTTACTTTGCCAATTAATTTGCCATCAACCGGACTATAAGATTCAATTATTGCACCATTTGAAAACCAGTTTTGACCAGTAGCACAACCTTCGTTTACTTCCTTAATGCCTAACGTTTTTAATACTTTTTCCATAATAAAATAAAAGGAGCGTAAATGTACGAAAATTAAGTTATAGGTTAATAGTTATAAGTTATTTGGTTAAATTTTGTTGCCAGGCATGTATATTGTTTAATACTTTAAACTGCCGTTGCCTCCTGCCACTGCCTACTTCTCTATCGGTTTAATGCTTATTTTTACCTTGTTGTTCAATAATAAAATCATATTCTATTCGGCTCTCGACTGGGGACTTGGTCATGCAACACGCAGTGTGCCAATTATTAGGCAATTACTAAAAAACAATAGTGTTATTTTAGGAGTAACACCTCTTACTAAAACGATTTTTGATGAAGAGTTTCCCGAAATAAAAAAGGTTGATTTACCGTCTTATGATATTAAGTACTCAAAGGTTTTTCCCTTGTGGATGAAGATGGGTTTGAGTGCGCCACGGATTTCACGGATTATCACAGATGAGAATAAAGTTCTGGATAAAATAATTACAGAAAATAAAATTGATGTTGCAATCAGTGACAATCGCTTTGGTTTGCATTCAGATAAAATTCATTCCGTTTTTATTACGCACCAATTGTTTTTAAAAGCGCCTGTTTTTGAAAATTTCGGACAAAGCATCAACCAAAAATACATTACAAAATTTAATGAAGTTTGGATTCCCGATTTTGAGAATGAACAAGAAAGCTTGAGTGGTGAATTATCACACGGAAAACATCCCGATAGCTATCGGGGTCACGAAAACGTAAAGTATATTGGCCCGCAAAGCAGATTAAACGATGTGATAATAGATTTTGAAAAAGATAAATATGATTATTTGATCTTGTTATCAGGACCGGAACCTACGCGGACGGTTTTAGAAAAGGGACTCTTGAAAAAAATAAAATCATCTGGCAAAAGAATTGCATTTGTGAGAGGAAGGCAGGAGGCAGCGGCAGGAGGCAGGAAGCAGTCGGAAAACGGTATTGATATTTTTGATTTCCCTTCAAAAGAAGAACTAAAAAAATTAATTCTTTCATCTAAAAAAATAATTTGCAGAAGTGGTTATAGCACCTTGATGGACATGCATTTGTTAGGAAAAAAAGAATTGATCTTAATTCCGACACCCGGACAAACGGAACAAGAATATTTAGCAGAGTATTGGAAGCAGAAATTTAATTCAGAATATTTACCTCAAAACAAAATCTCAAATTTTACATTATGAAGAATTTACTTTTAGCATTGTTATTTTTAAGCACAGCCTGTTTTGCGCAAAAAACAAAATCAAATTTTGATTCTATCCTTGCAAAAAAACTTGGAGCTGATGATTATGGCATGAAACAATATGTTTTTTGTTTATTAAAAACCGGTCCTGCTAAAAATGTTCCCAAAACCAAACAAGACAGTTTGTTTGCGGGGCACATGAAAAACATTGGCAGACTAGCAGATGAAGGCAAGTTAGCTTTGGCTGGTCCGTTTATGAATAGCAAACAGGAATACAGAGGTTTATTTATTTTTAATGTAACAACAATTGAAGAAGCCGAAAAACTTGTACAAACCGACCCCGCAATTAAAAACGGATTGCTAAAAGCTGAATTTACCGAATGGTATGGCTCTGCTTCCCTTTTACAGATACCCGAAATGCACAAAAAATTACAGAAAAAGAGTTTTTGACAAGTCATCCCTTCGGGATAATTATTTAGTTACCTTTGTATTATGAGCACACCACTGGTTGGAATTATAATGGGCAGCGAAAGTGATCTGAAGATCATGAATGCTGCAGCCGAAATTTTACAAAAATTTAATATCCCTTACGAAATTGATATTGTATCAGCGCACCGCACTCCCGATAAAATGTTTGATTACGCAAAAACTGCGGTCGACCGCGGTTTAAAAGTAATTATTGCAGGTGCAGGGGGCGCAGCACATTTACCGGGAATGGTTGCATCGTTAACTCCGCTTCCTGTAATTGGCGTGCCTGTAAAGAGCAGTAATAGTATTGATGGCTGGGATTCTCTTTTATCAATTGTTCAAATGCCAAATGGAGTTCCCGTTGCAACTGTTGCAGTAAACGCTGCACAAAACGCAGGCATTTTAGCAGTTCAAATTATTGGTTCACACGACAGATCTGTTTTAAAGCAGATCTCGATTTTTAAAGACGAGTTGAAAGAGAAAGTGAATAAATCATCAGATGATATCAAGAAATAATGGTTCGTCAAGCTCACCATGACTCAATCACATTAAAGAAATTCTCATTTCAAAAAATATTCCTTCAAAATTATTAAACGTGTACACTTATGTGCGAACCTCCGCCAAAGTGACAATGTGAATGATAATAATGATGATGTGAATAATCATTTCCGTTGAAATATATTACCGGAAAAACAATTCCGGTTCTTAGCATGAAAAGATCTTGTGGTGCATTTATCCGGTCCATAACAAGATCCTTACCTTCTACTCTTGCGCTATGAATATCCGCCATCATTCCCTGGCCAATTGTATTGGAATAAACAACACCGATATCAGCGTAGCAATCTTTATCTATCCTGAATCTTAATCCTGCAGTCATTCCATAATTCCAATTTGCGAAATTTCCCGCAAACTGACTTCCCGTTTTCTGTTTTAGGTCATGAGGCCTGATATCTAAATGAACGTAAGTATCCCGCATTCCAAAAAACATATCTGTATACGGTTGAATTATTTTGGAACCCGGAAACACAAAACGTGAAACAAAATTACATCCAAACATTCTGCTTCCCATATTTACCTTTGACATTCCTTTGGAAGGAGAAAGTAATGGAACATCATCGATCTTTCTGGAATCAAGTCCGGCCAAATAAATATTTGCTCCTAATCTCCATTCCGCATGGGTTGATGCTTTGCTTTTATTTCCGATAAGAGATGATGACAACATATTAAGTGAAAACCCGATTGGCTTAGGTGCCACATTTGAGATCGGGACTACGGCACCAAAATCAAAACTGCCTTGTGCTTGTGAATTTAATGCTGTTAACTCGATGAGGACAACAGCAAGTAACCTGGCTGTGAATTTCATGCGATATGTTACATTAATTGGTTAAGTAAATTTACCCAAAAAGCGGCAAGCTGTTTTAATAAAAAAGGTTAAATAAGTTTTATTGGCTTAGGTATAATAAAAAGTCCCGCTAAAAGCAGGACCATTTCTAAAATCTTAATTCTAACTTCTTAAATCCAATTAAGGTTTATCGATCAGATCAAATTTCCATTCTTTAGCAAAAGCTTGTTGTGCTGTTTGAACCTTAGCTAAAACTTTTTCGTATTCCGAGTCAAATTTTGCTGCATACTCATTTACTTTTGCAATATCTGCATCGGATATCTGTGCTGAATCTCTGCTCATAATTTCAACCATACTTTTTCCTTCATTATCAGCTAAACCTTTAACAACTTTAAAATATTCGATAGATGCATCAAGGTAATCGCGTTTATCGGCAAAAGGTTGTATTTTTTCGCAAAACTCTAAAGATGTTTTTGCGCTTGCCATGAAATTAGCGTGCGTCATTTTTAATGAATCTACATTATGGCCGTCTAATTGATTAATGAATGCTTCATGAATTGGTGTTAATGTTTTTTGAACTGCTACAATTTCATCATTGTATTTTAAAGCGTCTTTTTGTGTGGGTCCGCACGATGTCAATGTTAAAGTTAATCCCAAAACAACAAACGCCGATAATATTATTTTTTTCATGATTTTGTTTATTATGAAGCAATGTTTTATGTGCTTCGTTATTTTACAATATTAATGATTTTTTTAAATAAAAAAAGTCCCCCAATTAATGAGGGACTTTTAATTTAAAATCATTCTAGTATCTGTATTGGTCAGATTTAAACGGACCTTCTACTTTCACCCCAATATAATCAGCTTGTTCTTTTGTTAGAGTATCCAACTCAGCGCTGATTTTTCCCAAATGTAAACGTGCAACTTTCTCATCTAAAATTTTTGGCAGCACATAAACTTTCTTCTCGTACTTCGCAGTGTTGGTCCATAATTCTAATTGCGCCAAAGTTTGGTTAGTGAATGAATTACTCATTACAAAACTTGGATGACCGGTTGCACAACCTAAATTCACTAGACGACCTTCAGCTAAAACAATAATGTCTTTGCCGTTAATTGTGTATTTATCAACTTGTGGTTTAATAACATCTTTCGTTTTTCCGTATTTAGAATTTAACCAGGCCATATCAATTTCAGTATCAAAGTGACCAATGTTACAAACGATCGCGCCGTGTTTCATGGATTCGAAATGACGGCCAACAATAATATCTTTATTACCTGTTGTAGTTACAAGGATGTCTGCAATTTTTGCGGCGTTATCCATTTTCACAACCTGATAACCATCCATGCAAGCTTGTAATGCACAAATAGGATCGATCTCAGTTACCATAACACGAACACCTTGCGATGATAATGATTGTGCGGAACCTTTTCCAACATCACCATAACCGGCAACAACTGCAACTTTACCTGCTAACATGATATCAGTTGCACGGCGAATCGCATCAACTAATGATTCACGGCATCCATATTTATTATCGAATTTTGATTTTGTAACTGAATCGTTAACGTTAATGGCAGGCATTAATAAAGTTCCGTTCTTCATACGCTCGTATAAACGGTGAACACCTGTTGTTGTTTCTTCAGATAATCCTTTTATCCCTGCAGCTAACTCAGGATATTTATCAAATACCATGTTGGTTAGATCACCACCATCATCTAAGATCATATTTAAAGGTTTGCGGTCTTCGCCAAACCATAAAGTTTGTTCAATACACCAGTCAAACTCTTCTGCATTCATTCCTTTCCAGGCATACACCTGAAAACCTGCAGCAGCAATTGCAGCAGCAGCATGATCCTGAGTTGAAAAAATATTACATGAACTCCATGTAACTTCCGCACCTAATTCTTTTAATGTTTCAATTAAAACTGCGGTTTGAATAGTCATGTGTAAACAACCTGCAATACGCGCACCTTTTAATGGCTTTGAAGCACCGTATTCTTTACGCAATGCCATTAAACCCGGCATTTCTTCTTCAGCTAATTTAATTTCTTTACGGCCCCATTCTGCTAAAGACATATCTTTAACTTTGCTTGGAACATACTTCGTAGTCATTGTTGGCATAATTATATGTTTTTAATAATTTTTTTAAGGATTACAAAGATAAGCCATAAGTTTGTAACGCTCAAATAAATAAAGAGATTGTTTCTGATACGGAAAATAAATGAAAACACGCAATTAGGATTATTGCATTTGCCTGATTTTATAGCATTTACAGGCATTAGCGCAAAACGGGAATTAGAAAAAAAAGCGACTGTTTTTTTGCTCCAAAAACTGTTCCACAAAGAGGTTGAACTGAGTTATAATACTGAAGGCAAACCTGAATTACATCAGGAAAATTGTCATATTTCCATTTCGCATTCGCACGACAAGCTGGTTATTATTTGTAACAGATCAGCACCAACCGGAATTGATATAGAATTAATACGGGATAAAGTTTTAAAAATACAAGACAAATTTTTATCGGATGACGAAATAAGAGATGCTAAAAATAATGTTGATAAACTGATTTTGTATTGGGGCGCTAAGGAGGCGATGTATAAATTATACAGTTTAAAGGAAATAGTATTTGCCGATCATTTATTTGTTCATGATTTTGAATTAAAGAATGAAGGATTGCTTGTTGGCGAAATACGTTTGGAAACATTTCATAAAAAACTGAGTCTGCATTACGAGAAATTGGAAGATTATATGTTAGTTTATGTTTTAGAAGAACGTGCATAAACTAATTCATACTTATAAAAAAGCGCAGCTGGTTATTTTGATCGATCCCGATAAATTTAATCCAACACTGATAGATCTGGCCGATAAAAGTCATGTTTCCTTTTTTTTAGTTGGCGGAAGCACGCTCAAAAAAAATAATATCAGTAAAATTGTTTCACAAATAAAAAAACGGAGCGAAAAACCGGTCATTATTTTTCCGGGTAACGAAAAACAAATTTGTAAAAATGCCAATGGTGTTTTATTACTGAGTTTAATATCAGGACGAAATCCTGAATTTCTAATTGGAAAACATGTGAAAGCAGCAGTGTCAATTAAAAAAAATAAATTAAAAACTTTACCCGTAGGATATATTTTGGTGGATGGAAATAAAATTTCGGCAACACAAAAAATAACTAAAACTAAAGCTATTCATCCTTCCAACATTAAATTGATCGTTGCTACGGCCATCGCAGGTGAATTATTAGGTTTAAAAGCAATTTATCTGGAGGCAGGAAGCGGTGCTAAAAGAGAGGTTAATTCCGGAATTATTAAACAAGTAAAAAATAATATTCACCTTCCATTGTTTGTAGGAGGGGGAATCGATTCCTTTAAAAAAGCAAAACAAATTATTAAGGCGGGAGCAAATTTTGTTGTTGTTGGGAATGCTCTCGAAAAAAACTTATATTTATTGCCAGAAATAGAAAAAGCATTCATTTAATGGAAATTGTTTTAATTACATCGTCGAAAAAAGGTGAAGAAGAACCCGAGTTAATTGCAAAGTTATTTGAAGCCGGCTTAACAACGCTTCACTTGCGCAAACCAAGTTTTTCTACTCGGCAATTAACCAATTATATTGAAGCTATTCCTGCTGCATTTCATAACCGCATCATCGTTCACTCTCATCATGAATTAGTTTTTAAATACGATCTTAAAGGCGTGCACTTTACAAATATTCACCTGGGGCGCAAGTTTCAGAAATGGTGGTTTTTAAGGAAATTAAAGGCCCGGAATAAGAAGATCGTATTTACGCGTTCATATCATAAACTTTCCGAAGTATACGATAATGAAGAATTGGATTTCAATTATTTTTTATTGGGAACAATATTCAATAATCTTACCAACGAATTTTACAGCGGCTTTTACGAACAGGGGATCAGTGCTGCCATTAAAACTGCCAAAAAAGATTTTGTAGCCCGCGGCGGAATAAATGAGATCACCATTGCAAAGGCGTACAAACTCGGGTTTAAAGGCGTTGCTTTAAATAGTCAGATCTGGAAAGCTGAAAACCCTTTCGGTCGATTTTTAGAAATATTGGCGGCTTGCAAAAAAAATGAGGTGATTATAGATTAATTATTTTGCTTTGCGCAAGAGAGATAATTCTTTTCCAATTCCGGTGAACGTAGTAAAGTTTAAAGGAAATTCTAAAAATACATGAAGGAAACTTAAAAAGAAAAGTGTTCTTATTCCTAAATTGTAATCGTACAAATATACTCCTACTGAACCCAGCCAGATCAAAATTGTAGCTATCAGTGTTTTTTTAGGAACCAGATGCCATTTAATGACTGATGTTTTTGAAAACCAGTTAAGATAATGATACGTGTAAGCAAACGCCACAAAACGCATGATCACAAATCCTGAGTTGGTTATAAACACATCGCTGATCTTATGCAAAGAATCTAAATGAAAAATATTTATCAAGTGAAAATTTAATTGATCGAACATGTGATAATTTTTTTTTATGGTATCACTAACAACATAATTTAAACCGCTTGGCCGGATGAAAAAGAAAGTAGAAGCGCAAATGATAAGAACTGCTACCGACAGAAATCCGGAAAACGATTTTTCCTTTAAAACACCATATAACATGAACAGCCATGTAAAAATAAATACATGTATAATAGTAGGAAGGAAGATGCCGATCCAGATAAAATAATCATTAAAATTATTTATGATGCTAACCGCCGCAACTGTTAACGCAATTAAAACGATCCGGTATAACCAATCTTTTACAAAAACAAATGTGATAGATACAAAAAAAGCAAACGCAATTAAATTAGCAACAAGTAAATGATCTTTCGGCGGATAAAAAGTATAATAGAACAAAGCCACGCAGATCACAGTCAAAAAAACAAAATCATATTTTCCTTTTGTGAAATAATTTTTTTTATGCAGCCATCCGATTTCAGTCAGGTAATGTAAAGGCCCCAGCACACCATACGAAAATAAAAATAATTCGAAGGGAATGAAAAACGCGACAATGCACGACACCACCATAAGGCCAATGTTAATATAATTAATGTTGTTGGTGTTCATGTTGCTAAGGCAAATGTATTAATTAAAAACCGTTTTATTTTGGTTTAATATATTCAGCAATAAAATCGGGCCACTTTTTAGTTTTGTAATGATTATCGCCAAAATAAACTAAAACAGGTTTTAGGTTTTTAGGATGCTGATACATGTTTAACACCTCAAGCAAGGTCATTTTTTCATCAAGAATTGCAATCGATGGGAACGCAAGACGTCCATTGGTAACTTTAACTGCAAACGTATTTAAAGGATAGCCATTAATTAATTGCTTGAATTGTTTTTCATTATTGAACATAATTGTATCCGCGCTTTCAGCATCAAAATTTACGAGGTAAAAGTTCTTGTCGATATAATTTGCTATGCCCGAATCTAAAAAAGTGGTTTTGTTCATCACCCTGCACGAATTACAAAAACCCGTATAAATATTCACCAGCATTTTTTTTGGTTTCTTTTTGTTTAATTCAAAGGCTTCTTTATAAGAATAAGTTTTTACGGGCTTTTTCGGAAATACAGTATCATAGAACGTTTTATTAAAGCGTTCCGAAAAATCTTCATATTGCGTGGTTCTGAACACATTCTCAACCATATAAATTAATATAGGCTCCAATTTTTTCTCCTCTAAAAATCCCTGGGTTAATAAATTAAATTCGTAATTATTGGTGACGAACATAGTTGAAGGATAACTTAAACTGGTTCCTAAAAACTTTATTGCTAATTGATGTGCCGTTTTTGGTTCTTTTGAAGTTGGCAAATATTTTTTACCGTTATACTCAATTGTATCTTTTGTTTCGGCATTAAATTTTATGGGATAAAAATGTTGATTAATATAAGAAGCAATGTTGGGATTTGAATAGGTGGTTTTCATCATGTGTTTACACCATCCGCACCAATCGGTATAGATATCAATTAAAAAAGGTTTTTGAAGGGTTTTGTTTTTTTCCTGCGCTTCTTTTAAGGTAAGCCAATTCACTAAACCATTCTCGTTCTGAGCTTTAAATGTTAATCCAAAAAAAGTAAATATTAATAATAAACTAATTTTCATTTTCCATTTTTTTGTAGCTTCGCGCCCATAAAATTAATTATTATGACGAAACATTTACTATCGATTAGCTTATTATTTTTAGGCCTTAACGTTTTTTCTCAATCGTTTAGCGCCATGTATCCTTTTACCAGTGTTGTAACCGGCAGTGCCAATACGGGAACTGTGGATCCAACACCGCCACCAACTGCAGCAGGAATAACTTTCGGTTCTTTCTCGGCAGTAGGCACTTCAACTGCTCCCGCCGCAGGCGGTGTTTTCTGTTTTACGGGTTGGGACGCAACAATTAGCAGTGGTAATGATGCCTATGCAACATATACCGGCGCTATTAATCCCGCAAAATATTATGAAGTTACTATTACGCCAAATTCAAGTACGGTTACTTTAAATTCAATTACGTTTAATATCTCCCGCTCATCAGCAGGACCACGTAATTGGGCAGTAAGAAGTGACAGAAGTACTTTTGCAAATAACATTCTTGCAAGTGTAGTTGGCACAAATACAAACATCAATGTTCAAACCAATAATGTTTTCTTTTGGGCATTGGACAGCTATACTGTAGTGAGCGGTAAACAAGAAGCAGGTTCAACAATTACACTTAGCGGACCAAATTATCTCAACCAAACACTTCCAACTGCTTTCCGTTTTTATGCATGGAATGCAGAAAGCGGTGCGGGAACTTTCAGAATAGATACAGTTCGTTTTAGTGGTACCGTTTCAGGTGCATCGGGCATTGCAGAATACACTCAGGATCTGAATTCAGCTTTTAAAATTTATCCGAACCCAAGCAATGATGGTATTATTTATTTAGAGACTAAAAAAATAATCCCGATAGCTATCGGGACGAAAATAGAAGTGGTAAATATTTTAGGAAGTACGATCGCGATAGAAAATAAAGAAGCTGCAGCGAGTGAAAAAATTAAATTAGATCTGAACACACTGCCTTCAGGCACTTATTTTGTTCGTGTTACTTCAGGAAACAAGGTTTATTCAGAGCGTTTCTTTATTACAAAATAAAACATAAAGCTTTGCCGAAGGCATCGCTTTGCGATAATTATTGTTAATACCCCGGCCAATTGGCTGGGGTATTTTATTTTACCACCCACAAATTACTATCTTTGACTTTGTGAATAAACAAAACTTTGGTTTCGTATCCATTATTGTGGCGTTGGCTTTTCTGGCATTAATTGCCATTCAGGCTTATTGGATAACGAATGACTGGGAATTAAAAAATGAACAATTTAAGTTGCGCGTTTACGCTGCTTTAAATAGTACAGCCGATAAACTTGAGAAAACAGCCTTAGCAGATAAATTATCGAAAAAGTACAAGAAACGCACGCAAGGCATTGTGGAAGGCAATACTATTAAACTCTATTCGGTTTTAAGTAAAGATTCCGGAGGGGTATCTACCAGCGTTTATTCGCAAAAAGAATTTCCTAAGAATGATACTATAAAATTTAACCGGGATTTTCCGTATCATTTTAATCCCAACAAAACAGATACTATCAAACAAATTGAAAATGTACGCGATGAATTATTAAAACATAAAGAACAAATTTACAAAGACCTTTTTGATGAAATGGAAGAGGTTAATGTTTATACGAACTACAAGCCAAAAATTGATACAGTATTATTAGATTCAACACTCCGCAAAGAATTAAAAAATCAAAATATAGAAACCAAATACTATTATTCAGTTTCTTCTCTGCATCCGGGAAGTTTTAAAACAAGTAATCTTAGTGAAGCTGAATCAGGAAAAGATTCAATAGGTATGGCTTACAACGTCAACCTTTCGCCGAAAAATATTTTTATTAAACCAGAATATTTAACGGTTCACTTTCCCAATCAAAATAAATACCTTTTAAAAACCATGTGGGCCATGTTGGGGGTATCCGGTATGGTGATGCTTATTTTATTATTTGCATTCTCTTATTTTATCTTCACTATCATCCGTCAGAAAAAACTAAGCACCATCAAAAATGATTTTATAAGTAACATGACGCATGAGTTTAAAACCCCCATCAGTACCATTTCGCTTGCATCGGAAATGTTAGGTGATGAAACTGTTGTAAAAACACCTGAAAAGCAAATACGCTTTTTAAAAATGATAAAGGATGAAAACAAACGCTTAAGTGTTTTGGT
>DATMPR010000341.1:0-5270 GCA_035567575.1 Bacteroidia bacterium | reverse complement strand
TTTTCCTGTTTTTTTTAGTAGAGGTGGTTATTACTTATCTGGATGATTTTATTGGCAAAGGATTGGGCTTTTGGACATTAGGCAAATTGTTTTTTTACGCCTGGCTGGCCATTATTCCGAAATGTATTCCGTTAGCGGTTTTGTTAGCTTCCATTATGACCTTTGGCAGTTTAGCTGAAAATTACGAATTGGCGGCTATGAAATCTTCCGGATTATCGCTTTTCAGAATAATAAAACCTGTATTTTATTGTGTTATTTTATTGGCAATTTTAACTTTTGTTTTCAATAATTTCCTCCTTCCGGGTGTTATGCTTCGGTCGCAATCTTTGTTGTGGGATATACGGCAAGCTAAACCGGTGATGAATATTAAAGAAGGAATTTTTTATAATAAGATCGATGATTATTCGATGCGTGTTGGAAAAAAGGCTCCTGATGGTAATACGCTTTTGGGTGTATTAATTTATGATCATACAGCACATTTAGGTAACAATGTGCAATTGTATGCCGATAGCGGCGAAATGAAAATGAGTGCTGATACTAATTTCTTAATTGTAAAATTACGCAACGGAAACCGATATGAAGCAATAGTTCCTGAAGCGGGAAAAAAAGATACGAAACCATTTTCGCAATTAAATTTTAAAGAATTGGAAGTGAATATTGCTTTAACCGATTTCAAGTTAAAACGTACCGATGAAAACGCTTTTAACCACCATCAGGAAATGATGAATGTTTGGCAAATTAGTTATGAAGTAGATTCGCTCAATAAAAAAATACTGAAACGTCAGGATGGTTTGGATAATCAGGCCAGAAATTATTTTTTCTACCGTACTTCCGCTTTTATTAAACAACCCATTCGTCAACCTGTTAACATTCGTAAATTTTATGGAAGTTTAAGCGCGCCAAATTTTAGTACTACTGTTGAGAATGCTATGAATATTGCACGCGGCTCAAGTGGATTGATTGATTCAGTAAATGACGGAAGCAAACAAGACTTATATGAAAAAACAGAATTTTCAATTGGCTGGCATGAAAAAATAAATGTTTGTTTTGCATGTATCGTTTTATTTTTTGTGGGCGCACCGCTCGGCGCAATTATCCGTAAAGGCGGACTTGGGCTCCCGGTTGTAATTGCAGTATTTTTCTTTTTAGCTTATTTTATTTTTACTGAAGCATTTAAAGGTTTAACAGTAGAAGGCGTTTTAGAACCATGGGTTGGGATGTGGTTACCATTGTATATATTTTTACCTGTTGGCATTTTTCTCACTTACAAAGCGGCAACTGATTCTTCTTTGTTTGATATGGATGCTTATTTGGTACCCTTTAAAAAATTATTTGGAAAAATTTAAATGCGCATACTTCAAATATGTAATAAAGCTCCTTATCCGCCAAATGATGGCAGTTCTATTGCTATTTACAATATGGGGATTGGTTTTATTTCGAATGGAGTAGAGCTGCATGTCTTAAGTATTAATACTAAAAAACATTTTAAACCGGATACTGAAGTGCCTGCCGAGTATAGAACAAAAGCACATTACCGATCGGTTTACGAAAATACTGATACAAGTGTATTTGGCGCTTTACTGAATTTGTTTTCATCGCAATCATATTTTGTGAGCCGGTTTTATTTTAAAAATTTTGAAAAAGCTTTAATTGAAAAATTGAAAGCAAGTAAATTCGACATTGTGCAATTAGATGGTTTGTTTATGGCGACTTACATTCCAATCATAAAAAAATATTCTAAAGCAAAAATAGTATTACGTTCGCATAATATTGAATATTTAATTTGGGAGCGGCATTTAAAACAAGAAGGTTCCATTTCAAAAAAATGGTATCTGACTCTACAAGCAAAACGCTTAAAGAATTTTGAATTAAAAGTATTAAATGATCTGGATGCAATTGTTACCATTACTGATTTTGATAGATCTGTTTTCGAAAAAATAGGATTTAAGAAACCAATCTATACTTGTATTACGGGTATTGATGTAAAAAACTATAAGCAGAAGATAAGTGATTTGAAAAAACCAAAAACAATATTTCATTTTGCTTCTATGGATTGGATGCCGAATCAGGAAGCGGTGGAGTGGTTTTTAAATAATTGCTGGAGGGGAATTTTGAAAGAAGTGCCTGATGCAAAATTTGTAATAGCAGGTCGTAACATGCCGCAACATGTTTTAAAGGTAAATGAACCAAATATTTTAGTGGTGGAAAAAGTAATGGATTCCAAAAAATTCTATAACGAACACGAAATAATGTTGGTACCTCTTGCTTCAGGCAGCGGTTTGCGGATAAAAATAATTGAAGGAATGGCGTATGGTAAAGCAATTGTTTCGACGTCGGTAGGAGCAGAAGGAATTAATTACACCAATGGAAAAAATATTATAATTGCCGATCTGCCAAAAGATTTCATCAAGGCAGTTGTTGATCTGCTTAAAGATGACGATAAAAGATTTGAAATAGAAAAAGGAGCACGAAGCTTTGCTGAAGCTGAATTTGATAACACGAAAGTAGTCGGCGGCCTCGTTAATTTTTATAAAGAAAAATTAAATGGATAGATTATTAATGATCATATTCATTATTTCGGCTTACGGTATTTTGCATTCCTATGTCGTGTATCCTTTGTGGTTGATCGTATTTACTTCCAAAAATAAAAAATCGGGTGAGCAATTTACTGTTGAGGATAATCTACCTCAGTTGGGAATTTTAATGGCAGCCTATAATGAAGAAAAAGTCATTGGTGAAAAAATTGCTTCGGTATTCAATACTTCTTATCCCTTAGATAAGATCACTTTATATATTGGTTCTGATGCTTCTAATGATGGAACGGATTCTATTATTAATGACTGCATGAAAAAATATCCTCAAATTAAACTGAAAGTTTTTGGCGGGAGAACGGGGAAATCCGGCATTATAAATTCTTTAGCCGAAGAAGCGAGACAGGAAATTTTTATTTTAACGGATGCGAACGTTATTTTTAAACAGGATACTATCTTTAATTTGATCCGTCATTTTAAAAATACAAAAACAGCACAAGTGGCGGCCAACGTTATTAAAATTTCCCCAACTGATAAGGGAATTGCTTCCCAGGAAAAATCATATATCGCTTTAGAAAATAAAATAAAATATTGCGAAAGTGTGCGATGGAATGTTATAATGGGAGCCGAAGGTGCATGTTATGCTATCCGTAAAGAAAATTTCTCGCCTGTACCTAAAAACTTTTACATGGATGATTTTTATATCACTCTCAATGTAATTGAGCAAGGCAAAGAAATTGTTTTTGATCCGGAAGCCATTTGCAACGAAGATGTGCCAACAGCATCTCATGAGGAATTTAAAAGGAAAGTCCGTATCTCTATTGGTAATTTCCAAAATCTTTACCGTTATAAAAAATTATTGCTGCCATTCTGGAAAGGCAGTGCATTTGCGTTTTGGTCGCACAAGGTGTTGCGATGGAATACGCCATTTTTGTTGATAATTTGTTTTGCGACTTCTTTTGGATTAATGTTTCATTCAAATTTATTTGCAATATTATTTTCATTTCAATTAGCAGGTTTTTTCACCCCAATTATTGATTGGACATTGGGAATTAATATTTCGGCGCTGCGTTTTATAAGTCATTTTTATTTAATGAACCTCGCCTTACTAAAAGGATTTGTAATTTATCTTAAGGGGGTTGATAGCAACGTATGGCAGCCAACTAAACGCGAAACAAATTGAGGAATATAATTTACATAGTGTTTTGCTTTGTTCTTTTTCCAAAAATTTATTTAGGACAGAAAAAAAATGAAGCCCCAAAACAAACGCCGAAAGTTGTTGAGTCTGCAAAAAAAGATAAAGTCACAGCAATACAAATTAAGCATGCTAATAGTTTGGAATACGATAAACGATTAGGTGTGGATGCAAAACGCTTAATTGGCGATGTGATATGCGAACATGAAGGAGCTATTCTGAAGTGTGACAGCGTCTACTTGTATGACGAACATAATATGGATGCATTCGGACATATCTCTATCGTAAAAGGCGATAGCATTTTTGTTTATGGTGATAAAATGCATTACGAAGCGGAAACTAAACTGGCAACACTCAATGATAATGTGAAATGTATTGAAAAAGACATGACTCTTACTACAAACATTATGACTTACGATGTAAAAAATGGAATCGCAAATTATTATGATGGCGGAACAATCGTAAATAAGCAAAACACATTGGTGAGCAAAAACGGACATTATTACTCAGCGACAAAAGAAGTTGCGTTTAAATACGATGTGGAATTGAAGAATAAGGAATATACTATGAAGAGTGATACGCTTAGGTATAACACCGCGACAAAAATTTCTTATTTTTTAGGACCAAGCATTATCATTAGTAAAGACGATTATATTTATTGTGAGAACGGCTGGTATGATACTGAAAAAGAAAATTCACGTTTTAGTAAAAACGCAATTCTTGTAACTAAAGAACAAAAACTTAGTGGTGATAGTTTACTATACGATCGTAAAAAAGGTTTTGGTCGCGCTTTTAAAAATGTAAAATTAGTGGATACCACAAACAAATCTGTAATATTTGGTGATTACATAGAATACACTGAGAAGGGTTCGATCGCGTTAGTAACAAAGAAAGCTTTGTATGTAAGAATTTTCGACAAAGATTCTTTATTCATTACTGCGGATACTTTATATCATCAGGATATAGATTCAACAAATAACATGGTAAAAGCTTTTCATCATGTAAAATTTTACAAACCTGATCTGCAAGGTATGTGTGATTCGATGGGTTATAGTTCTGTTGATTCATTAATGCATATGTTTTATAATCCTATACTTTGGTCACAAAACGGACAATCAACCGCAAAAAAAATAGATGTATGCGCGGGGAAACATGGCATTCATGATTTTTTATTGGATGGAAATGCATTTGTGATCCAAAAAGCAGATTCGCTTGATGAAAAAATGTTCAATCAAATTACCGGAAGGACAATGCAGGGATTTTTTAAAAATGATACGATACGGAAAATGACCGTAAATGGTAATGCGCAAATATTATATTATCCCAAACAAAAAAAGAAAATTGCCGGTTTAAACAAAACACTTTGCACTGATATTATTGTTTGGTTTAATGACGGTGAATTGGATAAAGTCACTTTTATTAAAAAACCCGAAAGCGTTATGACACCGCTTGCCGAAGTAAATGTAGATGAAGCCAAACTCAAAGGTTTTAATTGGCAAATAAGTAAACAGCCACAATCGCGGTTTGATCTATTAAAGGATACT
>DATMPR010000340.1:0-9751 GCA_035567575.1 Bacteroidia bacterium | reverse complement strand
TTTGTAGTGAACAGCTGCAAGAAAGATAATTTATACGATTGCTTTAAATCGACTGGTCCTTACGAAACACGGATAAGAGAAGTATCCGGTTTTACAAATATTGAAGTGAATGATAAAATTGATCTATATGTTACTCAAGGTCCAAATTTTGAAGTAAAGATCGAAGCCGGTAAAAATCTTTTCATGAATATAAGAACCACTGTTACGAGTGGAACTTTACAAATTGATAATATAAACAAATGTAATTTTGTCCGGAGTCCGAAAAAGAAAATTACAGCGTATGTTACACTTCCGTATTTAAGAATTATACGTAACGCGGGAACGGGGAATGTTTATTTTGTAAGTCAATTTGCGCAGGATTCGTTGGAAATACATGTAGCGAATTCAGGTGATGTGCATGCAAGTGTAAATGTGAAATATTTCCAGACAAGCACACATGGCAATGGTGATTTGTATGTTTCAGGACAAACGGATTACAGCACGCATTATACTAATGGTACAAATTATTTATGGATGCAAGATCTGATCGTTACAACTCAAATGGATCTTAATACTTATACAATTGGTGATTGCTTTATTAATGCGCCAATAGCAGGGCCAATGAAAATTGAAATATGGGAAAAAGGGAATGTTCATTACAAAGGCACACCAACTTCCATAAATCTTTCGTTATACAGTAAAGGGAAATTAATTCAGGATTAATTTCATTAGATCATTGAAATAAAAAATAAAAATATTGATTATTCTGCAAACATAAATGACCAATTAATTAAATAGAAGCAAAAAGTACCAATTTTAATTTTATCTTTAAGTTTTGATATAGCAAATAAATTATGGAAACTACCAGTGAAGAATATAAAGATCATTTAGAAAATAAATATTTACCCGGCCGCGATAAATACCTTCAGTGGTTTTTTTATCCTAAAATTTTAAGGCAGTTCAGCAACAAACCTATTGTTGATTTAGGATGCGGTACAGGAGAGTTTCTGAGATATTTAACCATAAAGAAACGTGAATTTTCGGGCATTGATAACAACCAATTTTTAGTTGATTCTTGTGTGAAAGCAGGCTTTAAAGTATTGATGGACGATGTTACAAAACTAGATACTGTAAGTAATGTTGATAATGCAGTTATTGATAATGTTTTGGAACATCTTGATCTAAATCAAAACGATGCTTTTTTTAAAGCGATAAAATCGAAAATGAATAAAGGCGGCATTCTGGTTGTGATAGTGCCCGACAAAAAAGGTTATAAATACGATCCCACTCACAAAACATTTGTTAATCCGGAACTGATAAAACAATGGTGCAATAAATATAATTTAACCCTCGAAAAAAACTTTCGTCACCCGTTTAACTGGAGTTTTATTGGCCGCATCTTGTACCTGAACATGCAGGTTTTTAAAATAAGATTTTAAAATTATAGTTCGGCTTTGCTCACCACAAGTTTATTTATTTAAATAAAGAATAATGTTTCTGGCAATGTTTATATTAAAAGCTAAGATCCTGCCTATAAATAAGTGATACCATTTTACACCAAAATCTGCTTTCATATTTTTCTGACTGATAAACTCATTAAAATATTTAGAGTGCTTTAATCCCAAAGAACTTGTCATAGATGCATTATAAATTCTGAATGCCGCCAAATAATCGTTTTGCACGATCAGCTTTCCGTATTTAAGCAGTTTAAAATACATGTCCAGATCGATCAAATAATTATTTGATCCAAGTACGATATTATTTTCCCTGAAAACAGAAGCTTTAAATAAAACCGACATCGGTTCACCAATGAGATTGGTACCAAATGAAACACAATATTTAACTGCACTTTTACCATTATATTTTCCTGGTCTTAATTTATATAATGCTCCTAATGATTCTTTACCATCAGACCTTATTACTTTCCGGCGGCAAGCCACCATCACTACATCCTGATTCTCTTTTTTCTCAAATTCTTTCAGCTGCAATTCAAGACAACGCGGATAAATAAGATCATCACCGCATAAAAGTTTAAGGTATTCACCTTTACCAAGGGAAAGAGCTTTATTCCAATTCCCATGCATCCCAAGATTAGTGTCGTTCACAACTAATTTTATTCTTGGATCCGCAATACTTTTTATGAGTTCAACCGTATTATCTTTTGAGCAGTCATCTACAATGATTATTTCAAAATTCTGATAGGTTTGATTAAGTACAGAAGATATCGTTTCTGTAATATAATCGGCATTATTGTATGATGGGATGCAAATACTGATCAGTGGATTCATAACATGGATTAACAAACTTAATGAAATTCAAAACACCAAGGTTTTCAATCCCAAGTTTTTTGCGAACATTAACAATGCTTTTTGAGTATAAAGTCTGGCAAAATGCTGTGTTTACCAATAATAAGCTTAAGTTTAATATGTTGAAATAGCGGGTATTTTATGCCTTCCTTTTAAAACTTTATTTATATTTGTTAAACCTTAAAATGCCTAATAAAATCTCTATAATTGTTCCGGTTTACAACTCAGCTGCTTTTTTAAATAATTTGGTTAAAGCAATTGATCTTCAAAAAAACACTTCGGGTTGGAATTTGGAATTGATTCTAATTGATGACGGAAGCCGCGATGAGAGTTATGCAAAAATTGAGGAGTTAACTAAAACCTACAACTATATTAAAGGTATTAAATTATCAAGAAATTTTGGTCACCAGATAGCCGTAAAAACAGGACTCAGTCATTGCACAGGCGATTATGTAGCCATTATCGATGATGATTTACAGGATCCCCCTTCACTTTTACCTGGTTTCTTTTCCTATCTCGATAATGGTTATGATGTTGCTTACGGAGTAAGAAAAAAAAGAAAGGAATCAGTTTTAAAGAAATTAAGTTACAGCGGCTTTTACCGTTTACTTAAAAGTTTAAGTGATACAGAAATTCCGCTGGACAGTGGTGATTTTTGTGTTATGAAGAAGCATGTTGTAGAAAACATGCTAAAATTACAGGAAAAGAATCCGTTTTTGAGAGGAATAAGGGCTTGGGTAGGTTTTAAACAGATTGGGGTAGAATACGAACGTAGTGCACGAGTTGAAGGTGAATCGGGTTATACATTAAAAAAACTTTTAAAAATTGCGTTAGACGGGATCTTCTCGTTCTCTTCCGTTCCTATAAGAACCATAACTATATTGGGCTTAGTTGGATTTATTTTTGCCGTTGTTTATTCTATAATTGTAGTTTTCGGATACTTTGCCCACGGAATTGCAGTGCAGGGTTTTGCAACATTAGCTATCATTATTTCTTTTTTTAGTTCACTTATTTTAATTTGTCTGGGCATTATTGGCGAATACATGGTAAGGATCTACGATGAAGTGAGAAACAGGCCGTACGTTATCATCGAAAAAACCATTAATATTTGATCTAATGAATATTGCTATCATAGGCGCAAATGGTTTTATTGGAAAGCACTTAACAGAAGCGTTAACTAAAAGCCCCGATAACAAACTTTTTTTATTTGGGAAAGGCGCTCCAAACCACAGCAATAAAAATATACCTTATTACGATATTGATATCAGACAGCCGGATGAGTGGTTGCCTCATTTCAGTAAAATTGATTTAGTGTATTATCTTGTCTCTTTATCTATTCCGTCTTCTACCTGGGATAAACCTGTAACCGAAATTGAAATGAATCTTATCCCTTTCATTAATTTTCTGGAATGCATTTCAAAACTACAGGTAAAAAAATTAGTTTTTATTTCGAGCGCGGGAACAATTTACGGTCCTACTGATGAAAAAGTAAATGAAGACTCAAATAAAAATCCTTTCTCACCATACGGAATTACTAAATTAACCATGGAATATTTTCTTAATTATTTTAAGAAAAAAAACAATCTCAACTTTGATATTTACAGGGTATCTAACGTTTATGGGGTTGGTCAGGATACTTCCAAAGGGCTTGGCATTATTAATACTTTTCTTGAAAAAATAATTAATGAGAGGGTAATACACGTTTTTGGTGACGGCCAGCATATCAGAAATTACATTTACATTAAAGATGTTGCTGAAATTCTTTGCCTATCTTCTACAACTCCATTCAATGCGTCGCATGTTTATAATTTATCATCCGACGACTCTTTAAGTATTAAGGAGCTGGTAGATATTTTAAAAAGAGTTGTTACCGAACAGTTTGATGTTGTATATAAGGATGTAAGGGGAAGTGATAACTCTGCCATATTGTTAGAAAACGCAAAAATCAAAAAAGCTCTGCCTAATTATACTTTAACAGGAATTGAAGAAGGCATCACGGAAACCTATTTACAAATTAAAGCAAATACAGCGCATTAAATAATTATGGCGGCAAAAACCAAAATAGCAGAGAAAAAAGCAGTTCAAAACATTCCATCCAATTCTGTTTTAAAGATCGGCAACAAAACTTTTACCTTTACGCAAGAAGAGAAGATTAGTTATATTCTACTGGCTTTACTTTTATTTTTGGTTGTATTTATTCGCGTTAATTTTTTAAACATACCATACGAGCGCGATGAAGGAGGCTATAGTTACTATGGTAAATTGTTGCTCGAAGGAAAAATTCCTTATAAAGATTTTTACGAACAAAAACTTCCTGGAATATTTTATTTCTATGCCTTCATGGTTTCCATTTTTGGTTCAACCGTAAAGGGCATGCATTTGGGATTTATTTATCTTAATGTTGCCAGCATACTTTTTATATATTTTGCAGTTAAAAGGCTTTTTTCACCGGGCGCTGCTATAGTGTCCGCAACCACTTTTGCGCTTGTATCACTAACACCAAATTTAAGCGGCTTTACAATCCAGGGTGAACATGGCGTAGCTTTTTTCACCAGCATGGGAATATATCTATACGCTGTTGCCACTCAAACTAAAAAATGGTATTGGTATTTTATTTTTGGCCTCTCACTTGGAACGGCGTTCATGATAAAAACAACCGGTTTGTTCATGATGTTTTGGGGCGGTGTTATTTTAATTACCGATTTTATTTTTACCAAAGAAAGAAACTTCAAAGAATTTTTTAAGAATTTATTTTTATATGGAGCCGGCGCTTCTTCAATTATTATTATTCTATTATTAATAATTTATATGAAAGGTGCTTTTAATGATATGATATTTTGGGTGTACGACATTCCAAAATATTACGTTAACCGTATTCCGTTAGAAGAAGGCATGAAGTATTTCGATTATAGTAAAGATGCTATTGTTCAAAATTATAAGTTCTTGTGGATCCACGGCTGCTTAGCAGTTCTCCTTTGCATTACAAAATCAGTTAATTTTAAAACAAAGTGCTTTGTTATTTCTTTAGCTGTTCTTTCATTTATGACAATAGTTCCGGGATATTATTTTTATGGTCATTATTGGATCCAAACTATTCCGGGTTTATCTGTGCTTTCAGGTATTACATTTTTTTATATTCTTATTATTTTAAAAAATCAATTCAAATTAACATCACCAAACGTCACGTATGTATATTTGGCAATTTTTACCGTCTTCACGCTTTTTCATTTAAGTAAATTAAAGAATTATTACTTCAGTCCGAATTATGAATCAATTTTAAGGACAGTTTACGGTAACAACCCTTTTCCGGAAACAATGGCGATCGCCGACTATATTAATTCAATTGCAAAACCCGAAGACCAGTTGGCTGTTTTTGGTTCTGAACCTGAACTTTTCATTTACACCAATAAAAAATCGCCGACGCGACATGTGTTTTTCTCTACTATTGTTGCCAGCATACCTGAACATAAAAAATTCCAGCGGGAATTTGCCAGCGATATTGAAAAAGCAAAACCAAAATATTTTGTTTTTTACAGACACAGCGTTTCATTGCTTGTTCAGGCGAATGTTGATCAATATGTTTTTGAGTGGGCAAATAAATTTATTAACGCTAATTATAAACTTATTGGATTAGTTGATATGGTTGATGGACAAAGGAGCACTTATATTTTTGATGAGAGTGCTCAAAAGTACCAGCCTAAATCACAAAATTTTATTATGATCTTTGAAAGGAAGAGTTAAATCTGTTCTCTTCGTGTTAAATCTCATCATTCTTAAAAAGTTTAATCCAAAAACTGTTAATTTACTTTAATTTGATTTTTTTTGGCTGAATTCTTCAGAATTGGTACGCTATTTCTTCATAATCTTGTATAAACAATTATTCTTTTGGAGAAAAACAGAAAATATTTTTTCTTATTATTCTTAATAAGCTTCGGCGTTTTTCAGGCCGGAAATTTATCTTCACGTAATAATATTTTTAATCTTTCTTTTACCCGATTATCCGGCCAATCTTCTCAACACAAAAATGTTTGTTTAAATAACGCTTCAACTATTCAAGATCTTTCATTTGACGAAGATGAAGACATTCAGGACACAAAGAACAAAACAAACTTAAATACTTCTTTTGTTTTAGTTTTTTCATTGAGAGAAAGAGTTCACTGCGAGATCTGCAAAACTTCCTTTACCGAAACAACTCACCAAAATTTATCCGTTTCAAAAATTTTCATTTTAAATTCCGTTTTTAGATTGTGAAAACAATTGAACTTCATCAAAGAGTTTAATTAATTCATTTTTTAAAAACATTTATCATGAAAAAATTCATTTTAATTTTAGGAGCATTGGCTCTGCTTGCTTCCTGTAAGGTAGTACCTGCGGGATACAAAGGCGTTAGAGTTTATTTATTGGGAAGAAAACACGGGCCGGATACCAAAGTTCTGGATATGGGCCGCTACCGTGTTGGACCAAACAAAAAAATATATCTGTTCCCGACGTTTCAACAAAACTTTACCTGGGGTCATGATAACGGATATCCTTCAGCCACTCCGCACGATCCCTTTTTATTTCAAAGTAAAGAAGGCATTAACGTTTCCGTTGATCTGGGAATTAGTTTTCACATCGTTCCTGACAGCGTAAAAGCTGTTTTTATGAAATGGCGGAAAGATATCAATTACATTGCGAATGTTTATTTCGATAATTCAATTCACGATGCGTTAATTCACGTTGCATCTAATATGGCCATCGAAGATATTTACGGACCGAAAAAACAAACCTTAGTAAATAAAGTAGATAGTATTCTTGAGAGAGAAGTAAATCCGTACGGAATAATTGTAGACAGAATATTTATTACTGATGATTTTAAATTACCTGCCGTTATTGTAAATGCAATTAATTCGAAAATGGAAGCCACGCAAATTGCACAACAGCGGGAAAACGAACTAAGGGAGGTAGAAGCCGAAGCCAACAAAAAAGTCGCGACGGCCAAAGGAGAATCGGAAAGTAAATTGGTCCGGGAGAAAATGCAAAACGAAATAAACATTTTGCAAGCCAATGCACAGGCGAAAATTATAGTCACGCAGGCTAAATCTCAAGCGGAATCAATAGTAATACAGGCCAAATCCCAAAGTGATGCGAACAAAATGATTCAAACTTCTTTAAATGATAAACTGGTCGAATTGAAAAGAGTTGAAAAATGGGATGGTCATTTACCAACTTACACCGGAAGTTTAAATCCAAATATTACATTACCGAGATAAGTCACCTCAAAAAAAACAGACTTGTTGTTTAAAACGACAAGTCTGTTTTTAAAATAATTTTATTTACAATTTATTCTTGCAATTCCATCTATTTCTTCTTTGCCTTCTGCATTGGGTTCTCCCCTGTGCTTTGTCCGCGTATGTTGGCTTTGGTTTTAAATGCTTCGAATTTTGTTGGTTCGGGCATCATTTTCCAGCTATTATTTTTTTCGTCTATATCGCAGGTTTCTTTATATGGATCTAAAAGTATAGAAGTAACTTTTTTACTTTTCATAAATGTTTTAGTAACTTCTTTTTCATTCATTCGCCAAATATAGGCGTGAATTCTATCGATCTCACTGCTGCCATCCGCGTAATTCCACTGAATGATAATCGGCATAACAGAACCACCCTTATTACTGAATTTTAATTCGTAAGTATATTTATCTTTTATTTTATTGTAAGCACTGTCGGTCATGAATTCAAAATTCTCGTAGCGGTTTTTCACTTCTTTTGTTATTGTTTGATCAGGTTTGTAGTAATAATAAAAATCACGTAAAGTTGTATCCACATCCACTAAAAATTTCATTCCTGATTCTTTGTTGCGAATTTTACTAATATGCTCAAATGGTTTTGATTGCGGACGACTTCTAACAGTATCCATTTTCACCGGCAATGTTTTCCCATTCTCAAAAGTATAAGCTTTTACGGAATCTAAAGCGATGTCAACAGGTGTAATATCGTAAAACCATTCTCTCCAGAACCAATCCAGATCAACTGCTGATGCATCTTCCATGCTTCTGAAAAAATCGGCCGGCGTTGGATGTTTAAATGCCCACCGCGTGCAATATGTTTTAAATGCAAAATCAAATAATTCGCGGCCCATAATTGTTTCACGCAAAATATTTAAAGCAGTAGCAGGTTTGCCATAAGCATTCGGACCAAAATTAATAATATTCTCACTATTGGTCATGATAGGCTCCAATTGATCTTTCGGTAAGCGCATGTAATCTGTCATTTTATAAGCGGGTCCTCGCTGCGATGGGAAATTATTATCAAATTCCTGCTCAGTTAAAAATTGAACAAATGTATTTAAGCCTTCATCTAACCACGTCCATTGACGTTCATCGCTGTTAATTATCATCGGGAAAAAGTTATGTCCCACTTCATGAATAATTACCAATAGCATTCCGTTTTTACTTCCTTCGGTGTAAGTGCCGTCTTTTTCGGCGCGGCCGAAATTAAAACAGATCATCGGGTATTCCATTCCATTGGCGGCTTCAATACTTTGCGCAACAGGATATGGATAATCGATCGTGAATTTCGAATATGTTTTTATTGTGTGTGCTACGGTTTTGGTAGAATATTTGCGGTACAAAGGATAAGCTTCCTTGCCATAAAAACTCATACACATTGTTTTGTGTTTACCAACAAATGCAGGCATTGCATCCCAAACAAATTTACGTGATGTACCCCATGCAAAATCGCGAACACTATCCGCTTTGAATATCCATGTTTTTGTTGCTGTTGATTTATTTTTTTCTGCGGCCCTTGCTTCTTCTAATGTAACAACTTCAGTAACTTCTTTTGCTGTTTGCGCTTTTTGCCAGCGCGCTAATTGAGCGGGTGATAAAACCTGTGCTGCGTTTTGAATTTCGCCCGTTGAACAAACAACGTGATCGGCAGGTACCGTCATCTTAACTTTAAAATTACCGAATGCTAAAGCAAACTCGCCGCGACCGGTAAACTGTTTATGCTGCCACCCTTGAAAATCACTATACACGCACATACGCGGATACCATTGCGTCATTGTGAAAATATGGTTGCCGTCTTCAGGAAAATATTCGTAACCGCCGCGACCGCCTGTTTCCATTCGGTTGCTTAATTTATATTTCCATTTTACTCTGAATTTTATTTTACTTCCGGGATTTAATGTTTTTGGCAGATCAATACGCAGCATGGTTGTATTGATAGTGTATTTTAATGGCTTTCCTGTTTCATCACTTACTTCCAAAATTTTATCGCCTAGATCTAATTCGGTAAGGATCTCTTTTTGCATTAAGCCTTTTAATTCGTTTTGTGTTACAGGCGCGTCAATTTTATTTTCGTTAAAATAATTCGCGTCATTTTTCGCGTCGTGTTGATTTTCATCCAGCTGTAACCATAAATAATCTAATTTATCTGGCGAATTATTTGTGTACGTAACAGATTCTGACCCTATGCATGTTAGATTTT
>DATMPR010000339.1:0-9436 GCA_035567575.1 Bacteroidia bacterium | reverse complement strand
ATATTTTTCACAGCTTCCATCGGTGGTAAATAATACGCTTCATTATAACCAAAAATGTCGGCCGATATTCCGTAACCATTTTGACGCGTATTTGTTTCAATACTTTGATAAGGATTTAATCCGCGGAAACCGATTCCGTTTGCGGTAAAACCGCCGCTCTCAGTTTCAATAATATTAACACCAGGAATTCTTCCAATAATTTGCCGTGTATTATTTATTGCTTTGTTGGCTTCTAAATTATCAATTTGCAACACTTCATTTTTCTTTCCGGCGTAAATTATTCCATCAGCATATTCATTCATGCGGCCTATGCCGTTCATTTCTTTATAGGTTGTGATATTGATCTCTTGTAAAACGTGAGCAGAATCGGTCTGCGAAATAATTACTTTAGAAGCAACAAAGCAAAATAAGAGAATATAAATTTTTTGGGACATAGAACCACTAATTCGAGAGCAAAGTAACGGGAAAGCCAAAAGAGGGACAATACCTAAAAAGAGGTATTTGGCAGGTTTTTAGATGGTAGAGAAGGGAATTTGAGAGGGAAAAACGCTACCAAAGCTCATAGTCTAACATGGTGTTTTCTACCCTATAGGTTGGGGTTTGTTTACCGTTAGAAAGCTGATTTACTTCTTCGGCCACAAATTTCTGAAGTTCACTTAGCATAATTTTTTTATCCTTATTGGTATCGGCTTTGTAATTACTCATACCATCCAACAAACAATGCGTAAACAAACCATTGTTCCATTTTTCGCCTTCATAGGCCGCTTCTGTTCCGCCTGCGGAAGAAATAATTGTGGCGCCTGAATTCTGACGCAGATCAGAAAAAATGGATTTCGACATTTCCAACGCGGTGCTTTGTACAAACGTTGTTCCGGAAATGCGGATATCACGTTTATCTTTTTTTGGTTTTTCATCGTTATCCATTTCGTAAATATCTTCATCTACTTCGCCGCTAAAACATGCATCTACAAACATTAATTTGCGGATAGGTTTCATTTCTTTAAACAAACTTTCAAATTCTTTAAAGTTTATGGAATTAATTTTTGGATCGGTGAAATCAGTATAATAGGTCGGGAAATAATAACTCAGATCATCATCTAAATAACCGTGCCCCGCAAAGAACACCATCACCACATCATTAATGGTTGATTTAGCAAAAAAGTCTTTCAATAATTTTACAGAATCGGTTGAGAAAGACTGGTTAAATAATTTTTTGACTTCAATTTTCCCGAATGATTTTGAATTAACCATTGTGTTAGAAACATCACTTGCATCTTTAACAGCATAGGCCAAATTGAATTTTGAGTTTTTGAATTTTTCGCTGCCGATCACCACTAAGTATAAATTAGGTTTAACATTGTTGGTATTGTTATACAAGCGAGGAACACGCGGACCCTCTAATCCGGCTTCGTCTTTCACAATAAACTCAAAACGGTTAATACCGGAAGCGCTTTCGAACTTAATTGTTTTTTCATAATGTAAACTTTGTCCTTCGGTAATTTTTTCTGTATAAACCACAGTTCCGTTATTTAATATATCGAGTTGTTTTAATTTACTAAGACCTTTATTTATGCTCACATTAAAGCTAATATTGCCGCCTTTTTCTTCCTCTAATTTTATGTATTGAAATTCCGGCGCGGCAGAAAAATTAATATTGCTTCCGGGTTTTATTCCTAAAACACGCATCCGCTTTAAATAAGCTGTTTCGTAAGCTTTGATCAAGGAACTATCCTTACAGCCAAAAGCACGCAACACCTGATGTGGTTGATTTAAATACGCATCAAATTGCTCGAAGCTGTAAATTTCACTTTGCCTTTTAAAACGGATGTTTTTTATAAAATCTTTTGATCCCATATAATGTAAATCGGGCGTGATCATAAAAAAATTATCGTTAACTGCATTGGCAATCTGACCAATAATTTTTTTCTTTTTCAGATCTACAAATGTTGCAAGTGAAGAAGAGGAACCTGTAATAATAGCTTCATCCAATTCTTCAATAAAAAAACAATTCGGCATAATTATTTTCGAGTCGCTCAGATCAAATATTTTCTCGCCTGTTCTATCAAAGATTTTAAAATCTTTACCTAATGCATCGCTTAAAGCAAAATAATTTCCATTATCACTGGTATAATGGAATGGCGCTAATTCTTTTGATTTTACCAATGTTTTGGAAATGATTTCTGCACCGGTCTCCGTATTATATTCGGCATACATACTTTCCTGATCGGTGCTGTTGCCGCCGACATTATATTTTAAATACCAAATGCAAATGGTCGCGCCGTTATTTTTAATTTTAATGTCATAAGGGTAATAAGTCTCAGCAAAATCTTTCACTATTTTTTTGGTTGCCATGTCTATTTTTACAATAGCGTTTACCGGCATATCAACTTCGGTACCGCTGAAGTTTTTCTTTTTTGTTATTTGGGCGGACGTGTATAAAAATTTATTATCCGGACTCAAAACCACAGGTGCGGTCACCAGCCAGCTTGTGCTTTCGTAATCTGTTTTTTTAGTTTTACGGTTTACGATCTTGAACTTTCCTGCATCCGGGACAAAAACCAGATCTTTTGTGAAATTTATTATTTTGTATTGATTGCTTACAGCCAAAGAATACATTCCGGTGTAAGATTCTTCCGTAAGTGTTTTTAAATTCATAATATGGAGTGCAGTATAATCAGCATAATAAAATTCGCCGTTTAAAAAACCACTTGCTGCGGCAAAAACATTTTTTTTAATAGTGCGTGTATATTTCTTTCTTAGAATGTTATAAATGGAAAGATTAAAGTTAGGATAAGCTTTCCCGGAACAAACAACAACTTCAGAATCGCTCAGAAAAAATAAATTATAAACTGAAGCAGAATCTTTATTGGTAATATCTTTTATCTCGGCGTACTTGCTAAAATTATTCAGGTCCCAAATGTAAGCGGAGATATTTCCTTTTGTATAAAGCCAGCGTTTGTTCGAACTGATTCCCGCAAAATAAATTGGATTATCCATTGCAGGCCGCTCCGAAATGACCTGCATATTATCTGTATTATAAACGCGCAATGCTTTATATGAAATGTAGCCATTTGTAATTAAACGTTTTCCCTCTGCTGAAAACTTAATGTTTTGAAAAATACCGGATGTTTGTTTGGTAAGTTGCCCGGTTTTTAAGTCGATAAATTTAATTCCCTTTATGGTTGCAAACGCAGCTCGGGAAGAATTCGGCTGAAGATCCATATCAAAAATATATTCTTCGTCAAAGTTTTTTGTATCAGGTGTGCCAAGCGAACGCGGCTTTCGTAAGTACTGGTTTTGCGGACTCTGATAATACGCCACATATTGTTTCGGCATCATTACCTCGTAAATAATTTTATTAGTTTCAAGATTGAGAACAAAGAAATTATCAGCTGTCGCACAAAACAAAAGAGAGTCATGGATCTTTAAACGCGTTACGCTTGCTATGTCGTTTAGAATTGTTGTCGTTTGCGAAAGATTTGATAATGGATGTTTTATTAAAGAAGTAATTGTGCCGGAAGTAATAGCTAAAATAACTTCCTGCTTTTTGGGAAAGGCCGCGGTATGCAATACGTAGTCTGTCACGGGAAAGTTGTTTGAAGAAATTGCTTTTTTCTCATTCACATCAAATAGCAAACTAAACGATCCTATGCTTATGTATGCGTTGTTACTTTTCCCGGTAAAAAAACAACCGCTGATAGGCAAGCTTCCATAATATTCGCTGCCTTTGAGGCCTTTAATTAATTCGGCAGTATTAGATTTAAAAAATAATTCTAGTTTTTGATCTTTAAAAGTATAAATCAGTAGTTCGTTATTCGCGCATACCATTAATAGATCGCCGGAAGGATTAATGGATAAGTTTTTAGCAAGATAAGGAAGATCAACTTCATCAATGATTTCCGAAGTTTCGGTATTTAAAATAGTAAGCGCGCTGGAACAAACCGCAAAATGTTTTTCGCCGGGGAAAAATTGCACGAAGTCCATATAAGAAAAACCAAAATCTTTTGGAATGATGATTTTTATATCCTGCAATTGGGAGAAAGAGAATAAAGGAGTAAGTATAAGCAGGAAGAATAAGCGTTTCATTTAATTAAAGAAAAGATTTCAGTAACGTTTCAATTTTCCTAATATAATCTGAACTCGGTTTTAAAACAATTTGTTCAATGGTTTTCTTTCCTTTTTTGTGAATCAACAAACCGCTTTGCATAACTCTGTCGCTCTGCTGTTCGGTTTTAGCAGAAATCGCTTCTTTAAACAAGGCATTAATTTTTTCAAAATCTTTTTGCGAAATAGTTTTGCTTTTTGCTTCACCGCCACTGTGATTTCCGCTTGAGCTATTTTCTTTTGTAACCGGCTCGTAATTTAAATGCGTTTCTGAGATGTTATAAGAATTTGAATTTCCATCGGAATAAATGTAATTAACTTGTGATTTTATAAAACCACTGAACATAAATAAAACCGATGCGATCAAGAGCCTTACCATAATTAAAAATTTAAATTATTAAGCAGATCATTATCTACCAAATTCGGTAATGTAACTTTTAAATTCGGTGTCCGTTCCATTTCTCTTTTTATTGCAAACAAGGCTTCTTTATTACGCGCCCAGCTTCTGCGTGCAATGCCATTATTTACATCCCAGAATAACATTTGTTTTAATCTTCTGTCAGCATCGCTACTTCCATCCAATACTAAACCAAAACCGCCATTAATAACTTCACCCCAGCCAACGCCGCCGCCATTATGTAAACTGATCCAGGTTGCGCCACGAAAAGCATCGCCGACAAAATTTTGCACGGCCATATCAGCCGTAAATTTAGAACCATCGTAAATATTAGAAGTTTCTCTATAAGGAGAATCTGTTCCGCTTACATCATGATGATCTCTTCCTAAAACAACCGGCGCGGTAATTTTTCCTTCGGCAATTGCTTTGTTCATTGCTTCTGCAATTTTAACCCGGGCTTCACTGTCGGCATATAAAATTCTTGCCTGAGAACCAACCACTAAATTATTTTTCATCGCATCGCGGATCCAAATAATGTTATCGCTGAGCTGTTGCTTAATTTCTTCGGGTGCAGTTTTGTGGATGTCTTCCAAAACTTTCAATGCAATTTCATCCGTCTTACGCAGATCGTTTTCATTGGCACTTGTGCAAACCCATCTGAACGGACCGAATCCATAATCAAAACACATCGGACCTAAAATATCCTGCACGTAAGAATTATATTTGAATTCATTTGCCGCTTTGTTTTTAAACACATCGCCGCCTGCGCGCGACACTTCCAATAAAAAAGCATTTCCGTAATCAAAGAAATACATTCCTTTTGTGTACAATGTATTAACTGCATTAATGTGGCGTACCAATGATTTTTGAACTTCAGTTTTAAATTGTGCGGGATTCTCGGCCATCATTTTATTGCTTTCTTCCAATGAAAAACCAACAGGATAATAACCACCAGCCCATGGATTATGCAATGATGTTTGATCAGAACCAATATCAACTTTAATATTTTCTTTTACTAAACGTTCCCACAGATCAACAACATTTCCCTGATACGCTAAGGAAACAGCTTCTTTTGCTTCAACTGCTTTTTTAATGTGCGGAATTAATTTATCTAAACTATCAAAAACTTCATCAACCCATTTTTGGGTTAAGCGCGTATTTGCTGCTTTTGGATTTATTTCTGCAGTCACCGAAACTAATCCGGCAATTTTTGCAGCTTTTGGTTGCGCACCGCTCATTCCTCCTAATCCCGCGGTAATAAATAATTTTCCCTTGCGGTCTTCTTCCGATCTTGAAATTTTTCGTGCGGCGTTCATTACAGTAATTGTTGTGCCGTGTACGATTCCTTGCGGACCAATATACATGAACGAACCAGCGGTCATTTGTCCGTATTGTGTTACGCCGAGAGCATTATATTTTTCCCAATCATCAGGCTTGCTGTAATTGGGGATCATCATGCCGTTTGTAACAACAACACGCGGGGCGTCTTTGTGCGAAGGAAATAATCCCATTGGATGTCCGCTGTATAAAACCAAAGTTTGTTCATCTGTCATAGCAGATAAATATTGCATCGTCAATAAATATTGAGCCCAGTTTTGAAAAACAGAACCATTACCGCCATAAGTAATTAATTCGTGCGGATGTTGAGCGACAGCATAATCTAAATTATTACTCAGCATGTGCATGATGGCAGCAGCTTGTTTGCTTTGGTGAGGATAATCATTAATGGGTCGCGCGTAAATTTTATAATCCGGACGGAAACGGTACATATAAATTCGCCCGTAAGTTTTTAACTCCTCTGCAAATTCTTTTACTAAAACAGAATGATGTTTTGGATCGAAATAACGTAATGCGTTTCTGATCGCTAATTTTTTTTCATCAGCACTTAAAATATCTTTTCGTTTTGGTGCGTGATTGATTATTGTTTCGTATGGTTTTACTTTCGGAAGTTCCGTTGGAATTCCCTGCGATACTATTTTCTTAAATTCTTCAGTTGTCATAATATCTACGAATACTAATCTTTACGAATATACGAATCGTAAGGTGTTATGTTATTCTTTTTTGTCGTTTTTCTTATCAATTTGTCCGGTATTTTTATTATAGCCGTAAGGACAATGTTTACAGCCATTCTTACAACAAAAGCCGCGTTTCAAAAGATATTTTTCAGTAAACACAATATAGCCTTCGGGACTCAGGTAATAATCTTCAGGTTCTAATTCCTTATTAAACATTAAAGCAAAGATATTCAATATACCCTGTATTTAATTATATTTGTAGCAGATTTTATGTCAGAAAAACAATATAATCCCATAGGTGTTTTTGATTCAGGTTACGGAGGTTTAACTATTTTAAAAGAAATTGTGAAAGAACTTCCGCAATATGATTTTTTGTATTTGGGAGATAATGCAAGAGCGCCTTATGGTTCAAGAAGCTTTGAAGAGGTTTATGAACTAACACTCGAATGCGTGAAACAATTGTTTGATAAGGGTTGTCATTTGGTTGTTCTTGCCTGTAACACCGCTTCTGCAAAAGCATTGCGTAACATACAACAAAAAGATCTGCCAAATATTGATCCCAGCCGAAGAGTTTTGGGAGTTATTCGTCCTACGACTGAATTAGCCGGAAGTTATTCCAAAACAAAACATATTGGTGTGTTGGGAACAACAGGAACAGTTCTTTCCCAATCATATCCCATTGAAGTTTCAAAATTTTCTCCTGAAATAAAAGTTTACCAGGAGGCTTGTCCGCTTTGGGTGCCTTTGGTTGAAAATGGAAAATACAATTCGGATGAAGCAGATACGGAAATTAAAACGCACATCGATAATTTAATGAGCCGTTCACCGAAGATCGATACCATTATCTTAGGCTGTACACATTATCCTTTGCTTATTAATAAGATCAAAAAATTTGTTCCTGAAAACGTTGCTCTGATCATGCAGGGGGACATAGTTGCTAAGAGCTTGAAAGATTATTTAAAGCGTCATCCTGAAATGGACGCAAAGTGCACTAAGAACAATACCATTGAATTTTTTACAACCGGAGACGCCAACAATTTTGATACACACGCCGGTAAATTTTACGGAAGGGAAATCAAGTCGAAACACTTAAAACTTTGACTCCTCACCATTCGTACCAATTCGTATTTCGTAGTTATTTAAACCAACTACTATACATTAAATAATTATTGGCAATACGGTCGATCTCACCTTTAATTAATTCCTGAGAAATATCTTTTACTTTTTTAGCCGGAACTCCTGCAAAGATACAGCCACTCGGTACAACAGTTCCTTCCGTTACAACTGCGCCTGCCGCAATTATAGTATTACTTCCAATTTCGCAATTGTCCATAATGATGGCGCCCATACCTATTAATACATTGTCGTGAACTTTACATCCGTGAACAATGGCATTATGTCCGATCGAAACATTATTACCTAAATGCACTTTTGTTTTTTCGTATGTGCAATGCAACACAGCACCGTCTTGAATGTTTACTTTATTTCCGATACGGATGCTATTTACATCGCCGCGAACAACGGCATTAAACCAAATACTGCAATCATCGCCAATAATTACATCGCCAACAACTGTGGCATTGGGCGCTAAGAAACAATTTTTTCCGAACTGAGGGCTGATACCTTTTACGGGGAGAATGACTGGCATGTGATCTGGTTTAAAGTTTGAAATTAACAAATTTTTACAAACCTTACCCAACGTTTAATTAACTAAGCCCGTATAGTTGGATAAGAAACACCTTAACCCCTTATGAAAACACCTATACTTTTTAAATCATATAATTATGAAAACCAAAAAAAGTGTAGTGTTATGTGCAATGATAATTGTGCAAACTGTTAAAGGACAAAACAACAATCACAAAATTTATTTAGAAGCCGGTTTAGCAAATGGCACCCAAAACACTTCGTATGTTAGCGGAGTTTATGGCGGATTTGGCGTTTTTTTAAACCAACACAGTAGTATCGACATTAAAGCCAAAGAGCTTTATAATTTTTCGAGCACGGCGATTATTGGTCCTATTACAATTAACTACAGATACAATTTTAATTGCGGACTTTTTGTTGGCGGAGGATTTGCACATCATCATGAAGTTGGGCACATGACCTATATGGATCATCCAATGGAATCAGCTATGGGAAGTGCGCAAGGAATTTTTCACCGGAGCGGAGCTGATCTGGAGGTGGGATATAATTTCAAACCAATTTATCACAAAGGATTTTTTAGCTGGATCTATCCTGCAGTAAGCATAACAGCTACACAAATGTTTATGGATCACGGACAAAATCCATTAATTACCGCAAATCTTGGATTAAGGGTTGGTTTGAAGAAAATGAACAAGGTGAATTAGTACAACTAAAGCCGCAGATTTCGCGGATATACACGGATTTTTTTAATTGAATCTGTGATAATAAGTGAAATCCGCGGCTAATTTTATATCCTACTAATTAAGTAGTATATTTACGAACATAAACCGTAAATATGCTGCCTAAAAGAACCAAATACGCCATAAAAGCCTTGATGGCATTGGCAAAGAACTATAAAGAGTACCGTCCGCTCAAAATTTCTGAGATCGCAGAATCTGAAAAAATTCCCAGAAAATTTCTGGAGGCCATTTTATTGCAATTGCGTCACGAAGGAATAGTTGACAGTAAAATGGGAGCGCGCGGCGGCTATCTTTTAATAAAACATCCGGAGGAAGTTATGCTTAGCACTATCATCCGTTGTACCGGCGGACCAATAGCATTACTGCCTTGTGTAAGTTTAAATTTTTATGAATCTTGTAATGAATGCCCGTATGAAGAAACTTGCGGTCTGCGCGATGTTGTGCTTGAAGTCCGCGAAGCAAGCATAAAAATACTCTCCAAAACCAGTTTAACTGATATTTTAAGGCGGGAAAGTAAATTAATTAAGAAACACAGT